>NZ_JBHXRU010000133.1:0-14208 GCF_042716255.1 Streptomyces sp. NPDC058662
CATACGCCGGAGCCCCCGCCCTCTCTCCTGAGGGCGGGGGCTCCGGCGTATGCGCCGCGGGGCGTCTCAGATCTCGTAGACCGCGCCCGAGTGCGCGAGGTCGACGGGGCCGTCGTAGACGGCGCGGGCGTCGGCCAGGTTCTGCCGCGCGTCGGTCCACGGCGGGATGTGGGTGAGGACGAGCCGGCCGACGCCGCCGCCGCGCGCGTACTCGCCGGCCTCGCGCCCGTTGAGGTGGAGGCCGGGGATGTCCTCCTTGCCGTGGGTGAAGGAGGCCTCGCAGAGGAACAGGTCGGCGCCCTCGGCGAGCAGGCCCAGCTCGGGGCAGGCGCCGGTGTCCCCGGAGTACGTGAGCGAGCGACCGCCGTGCTCGACGCGGATGCCGTAGGCCTCGACGGGGTGGCTGACCCGTTCGGTGCGGATCCGGAACGGGCCGATCTCGAAGGCCCCGGACTTCAGGGTGCGGAAGTCGAAGACCTCGCTCATCGAGCGCTCGTCGGGGAGGTCGTCGTAGGCGGTGACCAGGCGCTTCTCGGTGCCCTCGGGGCCGTAGACCGGCATGGTGCCGCAGCGGCCGCCCTCGTGCCGGTAGTAGCGGGCGACGAAGTACGCGCACATGTCGATGCAGTGGTCGGCGTGCAGATGGCTCAGGAAGATCGCGTCGAGGTCGTAGAGGCCGCAGTGGCGCTGCAGATCGCCGAGAGCGCCGTTGCCCATGTCGAGGAGCAGCCGGAAGCCGTCGGCCTCTACGAGGTAGCTCGAACAGGCCGAATCCGCGGACGGGAACGACCCCGAACAGCCGACGACGGTGAGCTTCATGGAGCGTGAACCTCCGAGGACGGTCCGTGGACGGAATGCGGGCCGTGCGTGGGTCGAGCGTAAGGCGCGAAACGTCCGGTCGCTCCTCCACGGCGGGCCGTTGTGGGGGGAATCACCTGCGCTGTCACCCGGGGGAGCGAAGGGGCCGCGGGTGTTGCCGCGGGACCGGCGGCGGTCGGCGGGACACCGCGTGGCGGCGGGGCTACGGTCGTTGTATGGACACGTCCTGGTGGCCGGCGGTCGCCGCTGCCCTGGCGGTGGCGCTCGGGGTGCTCATCGCCGGGCACCGGCTGGGCAGGCCCCGCCGGGACCCGCCCGCGCACGGGGCCGGCCCGCCGCCGCGCCCCCGGGCGGGTGAGCTGTGGCGCCTGGTTGACGGGCGGGTCTGCCTGGTCCTGGCGGTGGGCCCGGTACGGGAGCACCGGGCGCGGGTCGCGCTGATCACCGGGAAGTACGACGACCGGCGGGCCGGGGTGATCCCGCTGCCGCCGGGGACGGTCGGGGCCCAGGGCCGGGCGGGTTTCCTGGAGGCGGACCGGCCGCGCGAGGTGTCCCTGTGGGACTTCCGCGACCGGCTGGGGACGCTGGATCCGGCGCTGTGGGACGAGGTCAAGGGCCTGGGAGGCGGGCGGTGATCCGCCTGCGACGGGTGTACGAGGACCCGGAGCCGGGGGCGGACGGCGTACGGGTGCTCGTGGACCGGCTCTGGCCGCGGGGGCTGGCGAAGGCGGACGCGGCGGTGGACGAGTGGCCGCGGGTGCTCACGCCGTCGGCGGAGCTGCGGAAGTGGTTCCACGGCGGCGGCTCCGCCGGGGAGTTCCGGGCCCGGTACGAGGCGGAGCTGGGGGCGTCGGAGGCGGCGGCGGAACTGGCGCGGTTGCGGGAGCTGGCGGCGGCCGGGCCGCTGACACTGCTGACCGCGGTCAAGGACCCGTCCACCAGCCACGCCGCGATCCTCGCGGAACTGCTGACCGACTGACCGCCACCCCCGGCGGAACCGGAAGGGCCGTGCCGCCGCGCGGGCACGGCTCCCCCGGGCCGGGATTCGGTGGCCGTCCGGCTCCCCGGCAGGGGCTACGCCCAGAGCTGGCCCTGGAGCACCTCGATGGCCTCTTCCGTGGTGGCCGCCGTATAGACGCCCGTCGAGAGGTACTTCCAGCCGCCGTCGGCCACCACGAACACGATGTCCGCCGGCTCGCCCGCCGCCACGGCCTTGCGGCCCACGCCGATCGCCGCGTGCAGGGCCGCCCCCGTGGAGACGCCCGCGAAGATGCCCTCCAGCTGCAGCAGCTCCCGGGTGCGGGTGACCGCGTCCGCCGAGCCCACCGAGAAGCGCGTGGTCAGCACGGACGCGTCGTACAGCTCCGGGACGAAGCCCTCGTCCAGGTTGCGCAGGCCGTAGACCAGGTCGTCGTAGCGCGGTTCGGCGGCGACGATCTTGATGCCCTCGACGTGCTCGCGCAGGTAGCGGCCGACGCCCATCAGGGTTCCGGTCGTGCCCAGGCCGGCCACGAAGTGGGTGATGGACGGCAGGTCGGCGAGGATCTCCGGGCCCGTCGTGGCGTAGTGCGCGCCCGCGTTGTCCGGGTTGCCGTACTGGTAGAGCATCACCCAGTCCGGGTGCTCCGCCGCCAGTTCCTTGGCCACCCGGACCGCGGTGTTCGAACCGCCGGCGGCCGGCGACGGGATGATCTCGGCTCCCCACATGGCCAGCAGGTCGCGCCGCTCCTGGCTGGTGTTCTCCGGCATGACGCAGACGATGCGGTAGCCCTTGAGCTTGGCCGCCATCGCCAGCGAGATACCGGTGTTGCCCGAGGTGGGCTCCAGGATCGTGCAGCCCGGGAACAGCCGGCCGTCCTTCTCCGCCTGCTCGACCATGTGGAGCGCGGGGCGGTCCTTGATCGAGCCGGTCGGGTTGCGGTCCTCCAGCTTGGCCCAGATGCGGACGTCCTCGGAGGGCGACAGCCGGGGCAGCCGGACCAGCGGCGTGTTGCCGACCGCGGCCAGGGGGGAGTCGTAGCGCATTACTTCGATCCGCCGGCCACGGCCGGGAGGATGGTGACGCTGTCGCCGTCCTTGAGCGCGGTGGAGATGCCGTCGAGGAAGCGGACGTCCTCGTCGTTGAGGTAGACGTTGACGAAGCGGCGCAGCTCGCCGCCCTTCGACTCGTCGACGATGCGCTCCTGGATGCCCTTGTGGCGGGTCTCCAGGTCCGACAGGAGGTCGGCGAGCGTGGCGCCCTCACCGTTCACGGCCTTCTCGCCGTCGGTGTAGGTGCGGAGGATGGTGGGGATGCGGACCTCGATGGCCATGTCTGGCTCCAGTCGTGAAGAAGGGCGTACGGGCGAGGGCGTGGGGGCGCGGTGCGTCGGCCCCCCGCGCTACGGGGCTCTGGTGCTCAGACGGCAGGACAGATGGCGCTGGCGAGTCGGCACAGGTCGACGTGCAGCCGCGCCACGAGCAGCAGCCTGCCGGGCGTCTCGATGCTCACGTCGTGGGGAACCATGCGGTCATGTTAACGATTCCCGGTGCCCGGTTTGGAGTGTGATCCCGCATCGTGGACGGCAACCGCTCACATCGTGGTCAGTAGTTCGCCACGACCCGCACTTCCTCCTCGGTGATGACGCCCTCGACGATCCGGTAGGAGCGGAACTGGAACTCCCCGAGCCCGTCCTCGTCCGCCGTCGAGACCAGGACGTAGTGGGCGCCGGGCTCGTTCGCGTACGTGACGTCCGTGCGCGAGGGGTAGGCCTCCGTCGCGGTGTGGGAGTGGTAGACGATCACCGGCTCCTCGTCGCGGTCGTCGAGCTCGCGGTAGAGGGCGAGCAGGTCCTTCGAGTCGAACTCGTAGAACGTGGGCGAGCGGGCCGCGTTGAGCATCGGGATGAACCGCTCGGGGCGGTCGGTGCCCGCCGGGCCGGCCACGACTCCGCACGCCTCGTCGGGGTGGTCGCGGCGGGCGTGCTCGACGATCCGGTCGTGCAGGGCCTGGGTGAGGGTCAGCATGAGCGACAGGATAAGCAGACGGGCCCTCCCGTACCGAGGTGTGGTACGGGAGGGCCCGGATGCTGGACACGAGGCCGTGCCGAGAAGCCCTACGAGGCCTTGGTGAAGGCGGCGCCGCGCGGGTCCCGTGACTTGAGGACCAGGTAGGTCACGCCCAGCAGCAGACCCCACAGCGGAGCGCAGTACAGCGAGACGCGGGCGTCCTTGTCCACGCCCATCATCACGATGACCATGCCGATGAACAGCAGCGCGAACCAGCTGGTCCACGGGGCGCCGGGGGCCCGGAAGGACGACTGCGGCAGCTCGCCGCGGTCGGCCTTGGCGCGGTAGCGGATCTGGCAGACCAGGATCATGATCCAGGCCCACATGCCGGAGATGGTGGCGAAGGAGACGACGTAGTCGAAGGCCTTGCCCGGGGCGATGTAGTTGATCCAGACGCCCACCAGCATCAGCGCGGCGGAGAAGGTGGTGCCGAGGAGCGGGGTGCCGTTCTTCGTGAGCCGGGTGAAGAACGCCGGGCCCTGGCCGTTGAGCGCGAGGTCGCGCAGCATGCGGCCGGTGGAGTACATGCCCGAGTTGCAGGAGGACAGCGCCGCGGTCAGCACCACGAAGTTCACGATGGCGGCGCCGACGCCCAGGCCCATGCGCTCGAAGGCGGCGACGAAGGGCGAGACACCGGGCTGGAAGTGCGTCCACGGGACGACCGACAGGATCATGATGAGCGCGCCGACGTAGAAGACGGCGATGCGCCACGGCACGGTGTTGATGGCCTTGGGCAGGGTCTTCTCGGGGTCCTTGGACTCGCCGGCGGTGACGCCGACCAGCTCGACCGCGAGGAAGGCGAACATCACGATCTGCAGGGTCATCAGCGTGCCGCCGATGCCCTTGGGGAAGAAGCCGCCGTCGTTCCACAGGTTGCTGACGGTGGCGGTGTCGCCCGCGTCGGAGAAGCCGATGGTCAGGATGCCGGCGCAGATCAGGATCATGCCGACGATGGCGGTGACCTTCACCATGGAGAACCAGAACTCCAGCTCACCGAAGAGCTTCACGGAGATCAGGTTGGCGCCGTAGAGGATGACCGTGAAGATCAGCGCGTAGGCCCACTGCGGGAAGCTGTCGTGGGTCCAGTACGACATGTACTGCGCGGCGGCGGTGACCTCGGTGATGCCGGTGACCACCCAGAAGAGCCAGTACGTCCAGCCGGTCACGTACCCCCAGAACGGGCCCAGGAACTCGCGGGCGTAGTCCGAGAAGGAACCGGAGACGGGGCGGTACATGAGCAGCTCGCCCAGGGCCCGCATGATGAAGAAGATGACCAGGCCCGCGATGGCGTAGGCCAGGATCAGGCTCGGGCCGGCCTTGGAGATCGCCTTGCCGGCGCCCAGGAACAGGCCGGTGCCGATGGCTCCGCCGATCGCGATCATCTGGATCTGACGGGCTCCGAGCGCGCGGTGGTAACCGTCCCCGCCGCCGTCGCCCGAGGTGCCCTCGCCGGGCGTCTTGCCGTGCTGCTCGACCTGCACAGAGGTCATGTCTGGTGCGCCTTTCTCCACGCCGGTCCGCGCCTTCGACAGGCCGCGGATCGGGTCCTCGATCCCCCCGGATACGGATGGAGTTGCACGCCGGCGGTCAGCCGGTTGAAGCAGGCCGGGAGACAGGGGTGGCGTCCCGTCGGCGGTCGTGAAGATTTATCACGGGCTTACGGGTGCGCGGGGGTTAGAAATGTGACGCGGGGCACCAAAATTTCGGGACAAGCGCCCTGAAACAGATCAGATCACCGCATGGCGGTGATCTGATCGTTATCCGGATTTGAGCGTCCGCTGAGCGAACGGCCGGGGTGCCGGGGGCAGCCCTGCCGGCATCCGGCGCACGCCCGCCGGCGGCCTCAGAGGGTTTCGATGAGGGTCTCCTGGAGCCCGCCGAGCCACAGGTACGCCATCACCATCGGCTTGCGCGGATCGTCGTCCGGCAGCCGGAACAGCAGGGCGCTCTCGTCGTCCTCGGTGATCTCCAGGCGGGCCGCGATGGTCAGGCGCAGGTCGTTGAGCGCGCCGAGCCAGCGCAGCGGCTCCTCGCCGGTGAGTTCCAGCACGGCCGCCCCGTCGCCGCCCGGGCTGAGCGCGTCCAGGCTCCGTACGACGGCGAGCGCGTCCTCCCGTTTGCGGGTGCGCAGGTCGTTCTCGGTGAAGCGGCGGAACTCGGCCGAGCGGGCCGCCAGCTCCTCCGGGTCCACACCCGCGTCGCCGGCGCCGTCCGGCGCCCCGTACGCGTCGGGGAACAGCCGGGCCAGGGCCGGGTCGGAGGGGGGCTCGGAGGGCCCCTCGGCGAAGAGCGCGGCCAGCGGGTCGGCGTCCGCCGCGGGCTCGGGGGCGCCCGGCCCGATCAGCTCCAGCAGCTGGACGGCGAGGGAGCGCAGGATGGAGATCTCGATCTCGTCGAGGGCGATGGCGGCGCCGCCGCCCTTGAGGCTCTCGAACATGCCGGCGGACCGCCCCATCAGAAACGGTCCTGGGAGAGGGTCGCCCACAGGCCGTAGCCGTGCATGGCCTGCACGTCGCGCTCCATCTCCTCGCGGGTGCCGCTGGAGACGACCGCCCGCCCCTTGTGGTGGACGTCGAGCATCAGCTTGTGCGCCTTGTCCTTGGGGTAGCCGAAGTACGCCTGGAACACGTACTCCACGTAGCTCATGAGGTTGACCGGGTCGTTGTGCACCAGGGTCACCCAGGGGACGTCGGGTTCCGGGACCGCGAAGGTCTCTTCGGCCGATTCGGTGCGTTCGATCTCAATGGGAGCAACACTCACTCGTCCCATGCTGCCACTGCGAGGGGCCCGTCGCACAAACGAGTCCTACATCTCGTCACTCTGACGAAATGTGCGCTAGCATCCGTGCCATGAACCCTGCGGACCTGGGCCTGCCGGTGGACGTGCCGTCGACAGCGCTCTTCACGGACCATTACGAGCTCACGATGCTTCAGGCCGCGCTGGCCAACGGCACCGCCGACCGCCGCTCGGTCTTCGAGGTCTTCACCCGGCGGCTGCCCGAGGGGCGCCGCTACGGAGTGGTCGCCGGAACGGGCCGGGTGCTGGACGCGGTGGAGAACTTCCGCTTCGACGGCGCGGTACTGGAGTTCCTGCGCGACCGGGCCGTCGTCGACATGCGGACCCTGGACTGGCTGGCCTCCTACCGCTTCTCCGGCGACATCTGGGGCTACCCGGAGGGGGAGGTCTACTTCCCCGGCTCGCCGATCCTGCGGGTGGAGGGCAGCTTCGCCGAGTGCGTGCTGCTGGAGACGGTGATCCTCTCGATCCTGAACCACGACTCGGCGATCGCGGCGGCCGCGTCGCGGATGTCCTCGGCGGCGGGCGGGCGGCCGCTCATCGAGATGGGCGCGCGGCGCACGCACGAGCTGGCCGCCGTGGCCTCGGCCCGGGCCGCGTACGTGGGCGGCTTCACCTCGACCTCGGACCTGGCGGCCGGCTTCCGGTACGGGATCCCGACGGTCGGCACGAGCGCCCACGCCTTCACGCTGGTGCACGACGCCGAGCGGGACGCGTTCACGGCGCAGGTGGCCTCGCTGGGCCGCGGCACGACCCTGCTGGTGGACACGTACGACGTGGCCGAGGCGGTGCGCACGGCCGTGGAGGTCGCCGGTACGGAGCTGGGCGCGGTCCGCATCGACTCGGGCGACCTGCTGCTGGTCGCGCACCGGGTGCGGCAGCAGCTGGACGAGCTCGGAGCGACCTCGACGCGGATCGTGGTCACCTCGGACCTGGACGAGTACGCGATCGCCTCCCTGGCGGCCGCTCCGGTCGACGCGTACGGGGTGGGCACGCAGCTGGTGACGGGCAGCGGGCACCCGACGTGCTCGATGGTCTACAAGCTGGTGGCCCGCGCGACCTCGGCCGACCCGAAGGCGGCGCTGGCGCCCGTCGCCAAGAAGTCCTCGGGCGGCAAGACCTCGATCGGCGGCCGGAAGTGGGCGGCCCGCCGGGCCGACGCGGAGGGCGTCGCCGAGGCGGAGGTCGTCGGCACCGGGCCGGTGCCGGCCGCGCTGGCGGACCGGCAGCTCCTGACGCAGCTGGTCAAGGCGGGCGAGGTGGTCGCCCGCGAGCCGCTGGAAGCCGCCCGTGACCGCCACCGCGCGGCCCTCGCGGGGCTGCCGCTCTCGGCGACGCAGCTGTCCCGGGGCGAGGCCGTGATCCCGACGGAGTACGCGTAGCCCCCGCGCCCCCGCCGGCGTACCGGGCCCGGGCGCGGAGCGCGGTACCGGGCCCGGGGCGGGGCCGCAGTTTCGGGTAGGGGCGGGGCGGGGGAAGAGCCCCGGCGGGGCCCCGCCGCACCACACCGACAGGACCGACAAGCCGAAGGGCACGCGCCATGCACCGCGCACTGATCGTCGTCGACGTACAGAACGACTTCTGCGAGGGCGGCAGCCTCGCGGTCACCGGCGGAGCCGATGTCGCCGCCGCCATCACCGAGCTCATCGGACAGGCCACCCCCGGGTACCGGCACGTCGTCGCCACCCGGGACCACCACATCGACCCCGGCTCCCACTTCGCCCACCCCCCGGCCGAGCCGGACTACGAGACCTCCTGGCCCGTCCACTGCGTCGCCGGGACCGAGGGCGTCGGCTTCCACCCGAACTTCGCGCCCGCCGTGGCCTCGGGCGCGGTCGCCGCCGTGTTCGACAAGGGGGCGTACGAGGCCGCGTACAGCGGCTTCGAGGGGGCCGACGAGAACGGGGCGGTCCTCGCCGACTGGCTGCGCGAGCGGCACGTGACCGAGGTGGACGTGGTCGGGATCGCCACCGACCACTGCGTCCGCGCCACCGCCCTGGACGCCGTCCGGGCCGGATTCACGGTGCGGGTGCTGCTGGACCTGACGGCCTCCGTCGCGCCGCACACCGCCGCGCGGGCCCTGGAGGAGCTCCGGTCGGCCGGAGTCCACCTGGTCGGCGGCCGGGCCGCGGGCCCCGCGTAGCGGCCTGCGGAGGGCGCCGCGCGGGGTCCGCGGCCCGGCCGCGAGCCGGACCGCGCACGACGCCCCGGCCGGACCGCGTAGGACGCCCGGCGTGGACCGCGTAGGACGCCCGGCGTGGACCGCGTGCGGCGCCCGGGCCGGGACCGCGTACGGCGCCCCGGCGTGGACCGGCGCTCCCTCCGGGCCCGGCGCCCCGGTCAGGGGCGGGCCGCGCCGTCCAGGAGGGCGCGGATCGGGTGCCACAGCTCCTCCGCGCGGTCCGGCGCGCAGCGCCACAGGAGGCCGTCCGGGTGGTGCAGGACCGCCGTCACCTCGTCGGGGGTCGGCGGCCGCGCGTTGCCCCGCAGGTACACGGCCCGCATGCCGAGGTTCCGCAGCCTGGTCAGGGCGCGGGCCCGGTTCGCGGCGTGCACCAGCACGCGGACGCTTCCGCCCTCGCCGGACGGCCTCGGCAGTGTGAGCGCGACCACCACACTGCCGCCCGGCAATCTGACGAAACCTCCACCTGGCATGGCTGTCATCTCCCCCGTCAATAAGAAACTGGCACCACGCATCTAAACGCGAACGGCCGCCGCCCGCTAGAGGGCGACGGCCGATCATGCTTTGACCTGCGGGTTTACCGAATTACTTGGAAGAGGGTCCGACCTCGACCGTCATGACGAGACCGTCGTAGGTCTCCTTGAGGATCTTGATCTTGGTGTTGGTGTCAGTGACCTTCACCGAGCCGGTCGGGTTCTCGTCGTAGTAGTACTTGCCCTTGCGGTCGTCGAAGGCCAGGTTGGCCGCCTTCGGCTTCAGGAAGAGCGACTCGCCGTTCTTGTGCAGCGTGAACGCGTCCGTCGAGTAGGCGCTGAAGGTCGCGTCGTACGGCTGGATCTTGTTCCGCAGCAGCGTGCCGTCCGCCCACTTCATGGGCTTGGCGTTGGCGTCGACCGGGAGGATCAGACCCTGGCCGGGGTGCTGGCTGGTGTTGTTGTCCTTCTGCGAGGTGTCCCACTGCCAGATCAGCAGACCGTCCTGGTACGGGTAGTGCTCGACCCAGTCCGGACGGGTGTTGCCGAAGCCGAAGTTGTACGGGCCGACCTTGAGGGTCTGGTCGTACGAGACGTAGCGGCGGTTCTCGGCCAGGTAGTACTGGGCGTACTCCTTGGTGAAGCCGGCGCCGATGCGCGAGAAGCCCTTGCCGGTCCAGCCGTTGTCGCCGTTCTCGGCGCCGTCGGTGAACAGCGGGGCGCCGTCCGCGGTCAGGGTGACGGCGTCGGCCGTGAAGCCCTTGCCGCCCGCGCCGCCGTCCGTCTGGTAGCGGAAGCGGAGGTCGACCTTCTTGCCCGCGTAGGCGTCGAGCGGGAAGCTCAGCGTCTTCCAGGCCTCGGAGGCACCGGTCAGCGAGGGGTTGCCGCCCGCGTCGACCGGGAGGGCCACGCCGTCGGCCGTACCCGCGAGGGCGGTCCAGTTGGCGCCGCCGTCGGTGGACACCTCGGTGTAGAGGAAGTCGTACTCGGCCTCGATGTCCCACCAGCCCTTGAGGGACAGGGCGGCGGTGGACTTGCCGGTGAGGTCGACCGAGCGGGTCAGGGTGTTCTTGAGGTCGTCGCCCATGTTGCTCCACCACTGCGAGGAGCCCTCGGCGGGAGCGACGACGTCGGTCTTGACCTGCTTCTTCGGCAGCTCGACGACCAGCGCCTGCTTGTCCTTGGTGTTGTACGCCGCGACGCCCAGCTTGTGCGTGGACTTCGTGGCGGCCTTGGCCTCGTCGTAGTTCAGCCAGCCCAGCTGGAGCTTGTCCCAGGCGGTCATGTCGCCCGGCATGTCGCCTATGGACTCCTTGCCGGTACCGAGCCAGGAGCCGGCCGACATCAGGGACCAGAAGCCGACGCTGTTCTCGCCGCCACCGGAGGTGTCGTAGAGGTCCGGCAGGCCGAGGTCGTGGCCGTACTCGTGCGCGAAGACGCCGAGGCCGCCGTTCTCGGGCTGCATGGTGTAGTCGCCGACCCAGATGCCGGTGTCGCCGATCTGGGCGCCGCCGGCCTTGTTGTTCTCCGGGCCGGTCTTGCCCGCGTTGGTGCCGTACGCGTACCAGCGGTGCGCCCACAGCGCGTCCGGGCCCTGCACGCCGCCGCCGGCCGACTCGTCCTCGCCCGCGTGGACGATCTGGAAGTGGTCGATGTAGCCGTCGGACTCGTTGAAGTTGCCGTCGGCGTCGAAGTCGTAGCGGTCCCACTGGTCGTACTGGGACAGCTGCGCCTTGATCTGCGCGTCGGTCTTGCCGGCCGCCTTCTGGGCCTGCGTCCACGCGAGGACGCCGTCCTTGACGGTGTCCCACACGTTGGAGCAGTTGCTCTGGCCGCAGTAGTTCGAGCCGTAGCGGGCCTCGTTGTACGGGACCTTGACCCAGTCGGAGACCTCGCCCTCGACCGAGTAGCGGCCCGAGGAGGTCTTCTCGTAGTAGGTCTTCAGCGAGTGCTTGCCCTGGCCGGTACCGAAGTACAGCTCCTGGAAGTACTCGCGGCTGAAGTCCTTGCGCCAGGCCGTGCTGTTGTCGCTCGCGCGGTCCGGCTGCGCGATCTGGTTGCGCAGCGGACCGGGGGTGCCCCCGTACTTCGGGACGGGCGGCTTGGGGCCGGGGCCGTCGGGGTCGTGCATGGTCGAGCCGTCGACCTGGTCGCCGAACTCGACGAGGATCGTGAAGATCTTGTCGGTCTTCTCGCGGCCGAGCTCGACGTACTTCTTGTCGTCGAGCTTGACGACCTTCGAGGCACCGCGCTGCTCGACGTCCTTCTTGCCGCTCAGCACCTGCTGCAGGGCGGCCTCGCGCTGCTGCGCCTGCTGCTCGCTGAACGGGCCGTTGAGGTTGTGCTCGACCTTCTCCTTGGCCGGAGCGGTCGGGTCCTGGCGGTCCGCGGCGGGCGCGCCCAGCGGACTCGGGTTGGCCTGTGCGGTAGCCGTGAAGAAGACTCCCGAGGCCGCGGTCGCGGCCAGGGTCACACCGACTGCGGCGGTGCGCATGGCTCGTCTACGGGCGGAATTGCTGGTCACTTGATGTCGTTCCCCTCCCGCGGCCGCAACGTAGGTCGGAACGTCTCCATAGGAGCGGGGGGTTCCGCGCGGCGCGCGTCTCAAGTGACGACATTTGACCGGAGAGAAGCAAGAAAAGACAGACCTTGACTTGGTCCTTACAACTGCACTATGCGGTCAGCCAGTTCCGCTATCCGGACGTTCTGTTGCCTTACGGGGCGAAGGGCGCTTCCAAGCCGTACATCAGTCGCATTTGCGCCATGTTTCGACCCCGGTGACCGCGCGCGGAATGAACCTGTGCGCCCCCCGTGCTCCAGCACCGTGGGTTAGGTCACGCTTACTGGCGGTTCCACTCGGGCATCTCCCGTCGTAGAGTCACTTGACGCGCGACCTAGTTGAGCCGACTCCCCCTCCCCTCCCTGAGGACGGATATCGCCATGCCGCGTCCGACTGCCGCACAGCTCGCCTACGGTTCCGCCACCGTCGTCGTGTCGACCATCGCCATGCTGCTGCTCTCACGGACGAGCACCGGGCTGGGAGTCGCGGTCATCTCCGCGGCCGCTCTCGCCCTCGGCCTGCTCGTCGCCGTCACCGTCCCGGCCCCCCGGCGCCGGGGCCGCCACGCGGCCCCCGCAGGCACCGCGGCGGCCTCTTCGGGCCCCCGGGTGCCCGAGCCCCGGACGGCTCCGGCCGAGCACCCCGTGCACCACTAGGACTTCTTCCGGCGACCGCCCCGCCGCGGGGCGCGTCCCCGGGGTACGACGCGGCACGGGCGGCCTCCACTGAGGGAGACCGCCCGCGAACCGGCATGCGCCGCACGGGTGTTCAGTTCGAGCGGACCACCACGGTCTTCGCGACCTTGTCGTGCAGGCCCTGCTTGTAGGGCTTGTCGACGAGGATCGAGATGATGAGCGCGATCGGCCACAGGCAGAAGCAGCAGATCAGCGTCGGCAGCCAGAGCAGGGCGGCCCGGCTCAGGGACGCGCCGGACGGCGGGACGGTGCCGTCGTTGAGCATCGCGACGCGCAGGCCCATCGCCTTCTTGCCGAGGGTCCGGCCGTCCTTCTTGGTGAACCACCAGTCGTACCCGACGTACGCGACGATCGAGATCAAGGTCATGATCAGGCCGCTGCCGCTGTAGGACCTGGTGAAGACCTCGGCGACGTCCTCGCCCTCGTTCGTCTCGACCGTGTACCGGTTCGTGCCAAAGGCCAGCTGGATGAGGAACAGCGGGACGGCGATGATCAGTACGTCGATGAGGCGCGCGGCGATCCGCTTGCCGATGTCGGCGAGCGGCGGCATCCCGGCGAGCGGATCGGGCATGCCTCCCCCACCGCCGTAGGGGTCACCGCCGCCGTACGGGGGCGGTGGCGGGGGCGGGAATCCCCCGCCGCCCGCGCCCCCGGGGGGTGGCGGCGCAGATCCGCCTCCGGGCGGCGGCGAGCCGTACGGCGAACCGCCCGACGGAGGCGTCGGTTCCTGGGGCTTCTTGAGGAACGGGTCGTCCTCGGGCGGCTGGCCCGGCGGCGGCTGGTCGGTACTCATGGCCCGAGTCGAACCCGGGTCCGCCGGCCCCGCAACGGGACACGGTCCATTCGGGGGAGGAGGGGCTCCCGGGCGGCTCAGCGGGCCACGTACGTCTTCGCCGCCCTGTCGTGCCAGGCCCGTCGGCGCCCGCGGTCCGCGAGGCACGCCAGGCTGCCGGGGATGCCGAGGAACGCGTACACCAGCCACCGGCGCAGGGCGGCGCCGAACGTGGGCGGGCGCAGGGTCGCGGTGGCCAGGACCCGGACTCCGCAGAGCTTCTTGCCCGGGGTGCGGCCCCAGCGCGCGGTGGGCAGGACCTCGTACAGGACGCCGAAGAGCAGCACGGCCGCGAAGACGAATCCCAGCTGGCCCGCGACGGTGCCGTCGACAAGCCAGACGGTGGTGGCGCGGCCGCTGCTGCGGGCGGCGTCCACCTTGGCCTGGAGGTGCGTGGTGGCGGCGGGGACGAGGGGCAGGGCGGCGCCCGCCGCGACGGCCGCGAGGACGAGGGAGTCCAGGGCCCGCGCCAGGGCCCGGCGCGGCAGCCCGGCGGGCCGCACGGCGCGCTCGGCCATCCGCTCGAACACCTCCCGGGGCGTGCCGGAGCGGGCGGCCCGGGAGCCCTCCCGGGGCTCTCCGGGGCGCGGGGCCCAGGACCGGGGGCCCGCGGCGGCCGGGTCCGCCGCCGCGCCGGACGCCGGGTCCGCCGCCTCCTGCCGGGGCACCGACGGGCGGACTCCGGCGGGCCTGGGCGGCCACACCTCCGGGGCCGCCGGGCGGTCCATGGCCGCCGGGAGGCCGGGGCGGACCTCCTCGGGGCGGCGGGTTGCGGGCTCGGGCCCGGCGGGGCGGTCCTCGTC
>NZ_JBHXRU010000134.1:0-14018 GCF_042716255.1 Streptomyces sp. NPDC058662
GCCCTGCACGGCACCTCGCGGCGTTGGCGGACCACGGCGGTACGTCCAGTACGAGCCGTGGTCCGCCGTCTTGCGATGCACTGCACCGGACACCGCGACCCGGCAAACCTTTCCGGCCACGGCACTAGCGCTGTCGCCGGAGGGGTTCGCCGGCCCGTGCTCGCCGGCCCGGCGCGGCGTCCGGCCGGCTCAGACGGTGGAGAGCTCGGGCTCGTCCCGGGCCCCGGTGCCGATCTGCTCCGCCGGGCGCTCGCGCAGGCTCAGTGCGACCCGCAGCGTGGCGATCCAGACCAGGCAGGAGCCGAGCATATGGGCGGCGACGAGCAGTTCGGGCAGCTCGGTGAAGAACTGGACGTAGCCGACGGCGCCCTGTGCGAGCAGCACGACCACCAGGTCGCGGGCGCGGGCCCGGGTGTCGGCGGGAGCGTCGACCACCCGCAGGACCAGCCACATGGCGACGGCCAGCAGGCACACCGCCCAGGCGGCGACGGCGTGCACGTGCGCGGTGGCCTCCCAGTCGAACGGCATCCGCGCGATCTCGCTGCTGTCGCCCGCGTGCGGCCCGGACCCGGTGACCACCGTGCCGGCGGCGATCAGGACGAAGGTGGTCGCGAGCATCGCCCAGGACAGCTTGCGCACCGGGGCCGGCACGCGGGGCCGGGCCGGGGTGTCGCCCTCGCCGGCGCGCTGCCAGGTGACGGTCGTGACGGTGATCAGCGCGGTGGCGAGCAGGAAGTGCCCGGCCACGCTGTACGGGTTGAGGCCCGTCATGACGGTGATGCCGCCCAGTACGGCGTTGGCCAGCACGATGAGGAACTGGAGCCAGCCGAGCCGCGTCAGCGCGTGGCGCCACGGCTTGGCGGAACGGGCCGCCAGGATGGCCCAGCCGACCGCCGCGGAGAGCACGTACGTCAGCATCCGGTTGCCGAACTCGATGGCGCCGTGGAATCCCTGCGCCGGGGTCGCGAGCAGGCTCTCGTCCGTGCACTTGGGCCAGGTGTCGCAGCCGAGACCGGATCCGGTCAGCCGCACCGCGCCGCCGGTGACGACGATGGCCACGCTCATCAGGAGCGCGGCGAACGCGGCCCGACGGACGATCCGGGGTGACGGAGTCCAGCGGCCGGCGATGTATGCGAGGGGGTTAAACACGGCACCCATCGTAAGCCGACCCTTGTGCAAAGTTTCACGAGGGGGTGGCCACAGGGGTGTCCGGGCCGACGGTCAGCCGGAACCGGGCCCCCGCGGGGTCGCCCTCCTCGTGCCACCACAGCCGGACGCGCCAGTGCGCGCTGTCGCCCGGGTAGTGCGCCGAACCCACGAAGCCGCGTACCACTTCGGACGCCATGTCCTCGGCGGTCCTGTTCCGCACTTCTGTGGCGCTGTGCCATGGATGGTCCTGTACGTTCCACAGCCCGTCCGGACCGCGCACCTCGACCCGCCACACCGCGAGCCAGGGTGTGACCTCCAGCATCGTGCGCACCTGCTCGGCGTCCAGGCACAACCGCGCGGCGATCGCGGGCTCCGCCGCGCCCTGGATGCGGGCGGCCACCACCGCCTGCGGCAGCAGCCGTTCGGGGAGCAGTCCCTCGGCGCGCAGGTTCACGAGGGAGTCGAAGGACAGGAAGCGCAGGCGCAGTTCCAGCTGCCGGTCGATGTGGTCGAGCGCCTCCTCGGCCTCGTCGGCCCCCTCCCCGGCGGGGCCCGCGAGCAGCAGGTGCCGGAAGTCCGACTCCGCGGCCACCGCCCAGGCCACCGCCTCCTCGGCGAGGCCCAGTTCCGCGAGCCGGTCCCCGAGGAACACCTTGGCCTGCGCCAGGCCCCGCCGGTTGACCGGGTCCCGCTGGTCCAGGCCCGTCCACACCTCGACCGCGGTCCGGGTCAGGTCGCGGGCGCGCTCGCCGGCCGCCCGCTCCATGGGGCTCGGGCCCTCGGTGGCGCCGGGGCCCAGCGGATACCTCGGCAGCCGGTCCGCGTCGCTCAGCGGCCAGGCCAGCCAGACCCCGTGGTTGATCAGCCCTCGGGCGTACCAGCGGGCGTACTCGGGGGAGTGGCCGGCCGCGCGCTCGGAGCTGCGCAGCCCCTCCTCGATCGTGGCGAGGGCAGCCGCGCGGTCGCCCCCGGCGAAGCGCAGGGCGGCCCGGTCGGCGAGGCGCAGCCCCAGCAGGGCCACGCAGTGCGGGTCGTCCCGGAGTGTCCGCAGGGCGGCGATCAGGTCGTCGAGAAGCCTCTCGCGCTCCGGTGGGAGTGGCTGCGCGGGCGCCGTCCGCACCCGGGCCCACTGCTCGTCCAGCCGTAGAACGGCCTCTCGCTCCGCCATGTCCGCCCCCCGGCGTCGTGGTCCGCGCACCTCATGGGTCAAGGCGTCCATAGTCGCGGGAAGGCCGACCGCAGCGGAAGGGTTTCATTCCCAGCGGAAGAACCGCGCGGCGGCGCCCAGGCCGAGGACGGCCCAGGCCGCCAGCACGGCGGCGTGCCCCCACGGCATCGAGGCGCCGCCCTGCAGCACCTCGCGCAGCCCCTGGGACAGGGCCGAGACGGGCAGCAGCTCCAACGCGGACCGCACGGCGTCGGGGAACTTCTCCAGCGGCACGATCACCCCGCCGCCGACCAGCAGCAGCAGGAACACCAGGTTGGCGGCGGCCAGGGTCATCTCGGCCTTGAGGGTGCCCGCCATGAGCAGACCCAGACCGGAGAACGCGGCGGTGCCGAGCAGGAGCAGCGCGGCGACCGACAGCGGATCGCCCTGCGGGGACCAGCCGAGCCCGAGGGCGATCACCGTCAGCAGGACGACCTGGAGCACCTCGGTGACCAGTACCGACAGGGTTTTGGCGGCCATGAGCGCCCAGCGCGGCAGGGGGGAGGCCGCGAGCCGCTTGAGCACCCCGTAACGGCGGTCGAATCCGGTGGCGATGGCCTGGCCGGTGAAGGCGGTGGACATCACGGCGAGGGCCAGGATCCCGGGGGCGAGGAAGTCCACGGACTTCCCGGCGCCGGTGTCCACGATGTCGACGACGGAGAAGAGGGTCAGCAGCAGCGCCGGGATGATCACGGTCAGCAGCAGTTGCTCCCCGTTGCGCAGCAGCATCCGGGTCTCCAGGGCCGTCTGCGCGAGGATCATGCGGGAGACGGGGGCCGCCCCCGGGCGGGGGACGAACGTACCGGCGCTCATGCGCGCAGCTCCTTGCCCGTGAGTTCGAGGAAGACGTCTTCGAGGGTGTGCCGCTCCACCGAGAGGCTGTTCGGCATCACCCCGTGCTGCGCGCACCAGGAGGCGACGGTGGCCAGCAGCTGGGGGTGGACGTCCCCGGTGACCCGGTAGACGCCCGGGACCAGCTCGGCGGCCTCGGTGCCGTCGGGCAGCGCCTTCAGCAGCGACGCGAGGTCGAGGGAGGGGCGGCCGGTGAAGCGCAGGGTGTTCTCGGCGCCGCCGCGGCACAGCCGCTCCGGGCTGCCGTGGGCGATGACCCGGCCCCTGTCGACGATGGCGACCTCGTCGGCGAGCTGCTCGGCCTCGTCCATGTGGTGGGTGGTGAGGACGACGGTGACCCCGTCGGCGCGCAGCTCCTTCACGAGGTCCCAGGTCGCGCGGCGGGCCTGCGGGTCGAGGCCGGCGGTGGGCTCGTCGAGGAAGACCAGCTCGGGGCGGCCGACCACGGCCATGGCCAGGGCGAGGCGCTGCTGCTGGCCGCCGGAGAGCCGGCGGTAGGCGGTGCGGCCGCAGCCGCCGAGGCCGAGGCGGTCCACCAGGGTGTCCACGTCGAGCGGGTCGGCGTACAGCTTGGCCATGTGGCGCAGCATCTCGACGGCGCGGGCTCCCGAGTACACGCCTCCGGACTGGAGCATCACGCCGACGCGCGGGCGCAGGGCCGCGGCCTGGGCGACCGGGTCGAGGCCGAGGACGCGGACCGTTCCGGCGTCGGGGCGGCGGTATCCCTCGCAGGTCTCCACCGTGGTCGTCTTGCCCGCGCCGTTGGGGCCGAGGACCGCGGTGACGGAGGCCCTCGGGACGGTGAGGTCCAGGCCGTCCACGGCGGTCCTGGGGCCGTACCGCTTCACCAGACCGCGGATCTCCACGGCGGGGTCGTTGCTCATGGGGGGTGAGTCTACGGAGCCCGGCGAGGGGGCCGGGGCCCCGGGGCCCGGGGGGCGGCGGAGCCTCGCGGACCCTTCGCGGCCTTCGCGGTCCGGCCCTCTCGGCCGGCCTCGCGTCCTCGGATCCGCGCACCGGGGGAGCGCCCGCGAACTTTTTTCGCCCGGTCGGTCCCGGCCGGGACCACGGATTTCCGTGAGCTTGTCCGGCTGCCGGTCCGCGCCGGGCGGGAGGCCGCCACGGACGCAGGTGCGCTGGTGGGAGCCGTGGCGGGGCTGCGGGGCAGGCCCGGTGGAGATGCGGAGTGTTCCCCTCCGGATAACGCTCTGTCGATAAATAAGGTAACCCTTAGTGATGGAGGCCACCATGAGTGGCGTCCGTCACGGCTTGTCGCGGCTCGCTTAATTACGCAACAATGGCGTTGTGAAATACGGCGAACGGAAGCACGAGACCCCCCAGGGGGAGCTCGCGACCGGAGAGCGGTCAACCCGCAACCGGGTCGCGCGGTCCATCCTGGACCACGGTCCGTCCACCGTCGCCGACCTCGCCCAGCGGCTCGGCCTCACCCAGGCGGCCGTCCGCCGCCACCTCGACACACTCGTGGCGGACGACGTGGTGGAGGCCCGCGAGCAGCGCGTCTACGGCGCGCGCACCCGGGGCCGGCCGGCGAAGGTGTTCGCCCTGACCGACTGCGGGCGCGACGCCTTCGACCAGTCCTACGACACCCTCGCCGCGGACGCCCTGCGCTGGATCGCGCAGGCCGCCGGTGGCGGTGAGCCGGGAGAGGCGGCCGTCGCCGCCTTCGCCAGGGCGCGGATGGAAGCGCAGGCGGCCCCCTACCGGGAGGCCGTCGAGGCGGCCGCCCCCGTGGACCGCACGGAGGCCCTTGCCCGGGCGTTGACCAAGGACGGGTACGCTGCTACGGCGAAGAGCGCTCCCGGTCCGCACAGCGGTGAACAGCTCTGCCAGCACCACTGCCCGGTCGCGCACGTCGCCGAGCAGTTCCCGCAGCTCTGCGAGGCGGAGACCGAGGTCTTCTCCCGACTGCTCGGGACACACGTGCAGCGCCTGGCCACGATCGCCCACGGCGACGGAGTGTGCACGACCTTCATTCCGCGCAGCGCGAGCACCGCACAGACCGACACATCAGTATCTGCAAGTACGGCCGGGAGGAACCCCGCATGACCACGGAGACTGCTCACCCTGAGCTCGATGGCCTGGGCACCTACGAATACGGCTGGGCCGACTCCGACGCGGCCGGCGCGGCTGCCAAGCGGGGTCTGTCCGAGGAGGTCGTCCGCGACATCTCGGCGAAGAAGTCCGAGCCGGAGTGGATGCTGAACCTCCGCCTCAAGGGCCTCAAGCTCTTCGACCGCAAGCCCATGCCGAACTGGGGCTCGGACCTCTCGGGCATCGACTTCGACAACATCAAGTACTTCGTGCGCTCCACCGAGAAGCAGGCCGCTTCCTGGGAGGACCTGCCCGAGGACATCAAGAACACGTACGACAAGCTCGGCATCCCCGAGGCGGAGAAGCAGCGCCTCGTCGCCGGTGTCGCGGCCCAGTACGAGTCCGAGGTCGTCTACCACCAGATCCGCGAGGACCTGGAGGAGCAGGGCGTCATCTTCCTCGACACGGACACCGCGCTCAAGGAGCACCCGGAGCTCTTCCAGGAGTACTTCGGCACCGTCATCCCGGTCGGCGACAACAAGTTCGCGTCGCTGAACACCGCGGTGTGGTCCGGCGGATCGTTCATCTACGTGCCCAAGGGCGTCAAGGTGGACATCCCGCTCCAGGCCTACTTCCGTATCAACACGGAGAACATGGGCCAGTTCGAGCGGACGCTGATCATCGTCGACGAGGACGCGTACGTCCACTACGTCGAGGGCTGCACCGCCCCGATCTACTCCTCGGACTCGCTGCACAGCGCCGTGGTCGAGATCATCGTCAAGAAGGGCGGCCGCTGCCGCTACACGACGATCCAGAACTGGTCGAACAACGTCTACAACCTGGTCACCAAGCGCGCCGTGGCGTACGAGGGCGCGACCATGGAGTGGGTCGACGGCAACATCGGCTCCAAGGTCACCATGAAGTACCCCGCCGTGTACCTGATGGGCGAGCACGCCAAGGGCGAGACCCTGTCCATCGCCTTCGCGGGCGAGGGCCAGCACCAGGACGCCGGTTCCAAGATGGTCCACATGGCGCCGAACACCTCCTCGAACATCGTCTCCAAGTCGGTGGCGCGAGGCGGCGGCCGCACCTCGTACCGCGGCCTCGTCGAGATCGGCGAGGGCGCCCACGGCTCGAAGTCCAACGTGCTGTGCGACGCGCTCCTGGTCGACACGATCTCCCGCTCGGACACGTACCCCTACGTGGACGTCCGCGAGGACGACGTGTCCATGGGCCACGAGGCGACCGTCTCCAAGGTCTCCGACGACCAGCTCTTCTACCTGATGAGCCGCGGTCTGACCGAGTTCGAGGCCATGGCCATGATCGTGCGCGGCTTCGTCGAGCCGATCGCCCGGGAGCTGCCGATGGAGTACGCGCTGGAGCTGAACCGGCTGATCGAGCTGCAGATGGAGGGCTCGGTCGGCTAGTCCCGACCGCCCCGCGCGTTCCGCAGCGGATTCTTTGACGTAGGCAGCGCTTTACAAGAGAGTGAGCAAGACGACAGCCATGGCTGAGGCTCAGAACATTCCGGCGGGTTCCACCACCGCCGGCGCGATCGCGGTGGCCGCCGAGTCCACCGTCGCCACCCGGATGAGCGCGCCCCCGTCCTTCGACGTGGCGGACTTCCCGATTCCGGACGGGCGCGAGGAGGAGTGGCGCTTCACGCCGCTCGCCCGCATGCGCGGACTCCACAACGGCACCGCGGTCGCCGACGGCGCCATCAAGGCCCAGATCGACGCGCCCGAGGGCGTCACCGTCGAGTCGGTGGAGCGCGGCGACGCGCGCATCGGCAAGGCGGGCACCCCGGTGGACCGGATCGCCGCCCAGGCGTTCTCGTCCTTCGCCAAGGCCACGGTCGTCACCGTGCCCGCGGAGGCCGTCCTGACCGAGCCGGTGCGCGTCACGCTGCACGGCGAGGGCGGTACGACCTTCGGGCACACCGTGTTCGACGTGAAGGCGTTCGCCGAGGCCGTCATCGTCATCGACCACACCGGTGACGGCGTGCGCGCCGCCAATGCCGACTTCCTCGTCGGCGACGGCGCCAAGCTGACCGTCGTCTCCGTGCAGGACTGGGACGACACCGCGGTCCACGTCTCCCAGCACAACGCGCTGATCGGCCGCGACGCGACCTTCAAGTCGATCGTCGTCACCTTCGGCGGCGACCTCGTCCGCCTGCACCCGCGCGTGTCCTACGCCGGCCCCGGCGGCGAGGCCGAGCTCTTCGGCCTCTACTTCACCGACGCCGGCCAGCACCAGGAGCACCGCCTCCTCGTCGACCACGCCGCCCCGCACTGCACGTCGAACGTGGTCTACAAGGGCGCGCTCCAGGGCCAGGACGCCCACGCGGTCTGGATCGGCGACGTGCTCATCCAGAAGACCGCCGAGGGCACCGACACCTACGAGATGAACCGCAACCTCGTCCTCACGGACGGGGCGCGCGTCGACTCGGTCCCGAACCTGGAGATCGAGACCGGCGAGATCGTCGGCGCCGGCCACGCCTCCGCGACCGGCCGCTTCGACGACGAGCAGCTCTTCTACCTCCAGGCCCGCGGCATCCCGGCCGACGAGGCCCGCCGGCTGGTCGTGCGCGGCTTCTTCGCCGAGCTCGTCCAGCAGATCGGTGTCCCGGACATCGAGGAGCGCCTGCTCACCAAGATCGAGACCGAGCTCCAGGGCTCCGTCTGATGACGTACGTCAAGGCCTGTGCGCTGAGCGAGCTGACGGAGGACACCCCGAAGCGGGTGGAACTCGACGGCACGCCGGTGTCCATCGTCTCCACCGAGGGGGAGGTGTTCGCGATCAACGACATCTGCTCGCACGCGAACGTCTCGCTCTCGGAGGGCGAGGTCGAGGACTGCATGATCGAGTGCTGGCTGCACGGATCGGCCTTCGACCTGCGCACCGGCAAGCCCTCGGGCCTGCCCGCGACGCGTCCCGTTCCCGTTTACCCCGTAAAGATCGAAGGGGACGACGTGCTCGTCTCCCTCACCCAGGAGTCCTGAGGTATCCATGGCAACGCTTGAAATCCACGACCTGCACGTCACCGTCGAGACCGGCGACTCGGCGACTGGTGCCCGCGAGATCCTCAAGGGCGTCGACCTCACCGTCAAGCAGGGTGAGACGCACGCCATCATGGGTCCGAACGGCTCCGGCAAGTCCACCCTGGCGTACTCGCTCGCCGGTCACCCGAAGTACACCGTCACCGGTGGCACCGTGACCCTGGACGGCGAGAACGTCCTGGAGATGTCCGTCGACGAGCGCGCCCGCGCCGGCGTCTTCCTCGCCATGCAGTACCCGGTCGAGGTCCCCGGCGTCTCGGTCTCCAACTTCCTGCGCACGTCGGCCACCGCCATCCGCGGCGAGGCGCCGAAGCTGCGCACCTGGGTGAAGGAGGTCAAGGCCGCCATGGAGCAGCTCTCCATGGACACCTCCTTCGCCGAGCGCAACGTGAACGAGGGCTTCTCCGGCGGTGAGAAGAAGCGCCACGAGATCCTCCAGCTGGAGCTCCTGAAGCCGAAGATCGCGATCCTCGACGAGACGGACTCCGGCCTGGACGTCGACGCGCTGCGCGTCGTCTCCGAGGGCGTCAACCGGGTCCGCGAGGGTGGCGAGGTCGGCACGCTGCTGATCACCCACTACACGCGCATCCTGCGCTACATCAAGCCCGACTTCGTGCACGTGTTCGCGAACGGCCGCATCGCCGAGTCCGGTGGCGCCGAGCTCGCCGACCAGCTGGAGGCCGAGGGCTACGACAAGTACGTGAAGGGTGGCGCGACCGCGTGACACAGCTGCCTGGCCTCCTCGACATCGAGGCGATCCGCAAGGACTTCCCCCTGCTGGATCGCGTGGTCCACGACGGGAAGAAGATCGTTTACCTGGACAACGCTGCGACCTCGCAGAAGCCGCGCCAGGTGCTCGACGCGCTGAACGAGTACTACGAGCAGCACAACGCAAACGTCCACCGCGGCGTGCACGTGCTCGCAGAGGAGGCCACGGCGCTGTACGAGGGCGCCCGCGACAAGGTCGCCGCCTTCATCAACGCGCCGAGCCGCGACGAGGTGATCTTCACCAAGAACGCCTCGGAGTCGCTCAACCTGGTCGCGAACATGCTCGGCTGGGCGGACGAGCCCTACCGGGTCGACCGCGAGACCGAGATCGCCATCACGGAGATGGAGCACCACTCCAACATCGTTCCGTGGCAGCTGCTCTCGCAGCGCACCGGTGCGAAGCTGAAGTGGTTCGGCCTCACCGACGACGGCCGGCTCGACCTGTCCAACATCGAAGAGGTCATCACGGAGAAGACGAAGATCGTCTCCTTCACGCTGGTCTCCAACATCATGGGCACGGTCAACCCGGTCGACGCGATCGTCCGGCGCGCGCAGGAGGTCGGCGCGCTGGTGCTGATCGACGCCTCGCAGGCCGCTCCGCACATGCCCCTGGACGTGCAGGCGCTCGGCGCCGACTTCGTGGCCTTCACCGGCCACAAGATGTGCGGCCCGACCGGCATCGGCGTGCTCTGGGGCCGCCAGGAGCTGCTGGAGGACCTGCCCCCGTTCCTCGGTGGCGGCGAGATGATCGAGACCGTGTCGATGCACTCGTCGACGTACGCGCCGGCGCCGCACAAGTTCGAGGCCGGTACGCCCCCGATCGCCCAGGCCGTCGGTCTCGGCGCGGCGGTGGACTACCTGAGCGCGATCGGCATGGACCGCATCGCCGCCCACGAGCACGCGATCACCGAGTACGCGATCAAGCGCCTCGCGGAGGTGCAGGACCTGCGGATCATCGGCCCCACCACGGCCGAGGACCGCGGCGCCGCGATCTCGTTCACCCTCGGTGACATCCACCCGCACGACGTCGGCCAGGTCCTGGACGAGCAGGGCATCGCCGTCCGGGTCGGGCACCACTGCGCGCGCCCGGTCTGCCTGCGGTACGGAATTCCGGCGACGACGCGAGCGTCTTTCTATCTGTACTCATCTCCCGCCGAGGTCGACGCGCTGATCGACGGGCTGGAGCACGTACGGAACTTCTTCGGCTGACGGGACAGGCGAAGGTGACGAGGACGACGGAGTCGCTGTGAAGCTGGATTCGATGTACCAGGAACTGATCCTGGACCATTACAAGCACCCGCACGGGCGTGGTCTGCGTGACGGCGACGCCGAGGTGCACCACGTCAACCCGACCTGCGGTGACGAGATCACGCTGCGCGTGAAGTACGACGGCGAGACGCTCACCGACGTCTCCTACGAGGGCCAGGGCTGCTCCATCAGCCAGGCCAGCGCGTCCGTACTGAACGAGCTGCTCGTCGGCAAGGACCTGGCCGAGGCGCGGAAGATCCAGGGCGTGTTCCTGGAGCTGATGCAGTCCAAGGGCAAGGTCGAGCCCGACGAGGCGATGGAGGAGGTGCTGGAGGACGCGATCGCGTTCGCCGGTGTCTCCAAGTATCCGGCGCGTGTGAAATGTGCTCTGCTGAGTTGGATGGCCTGGAAGGACGCGACCGCCCAGGCTCTGGGCGACGCGGAGAGGAAGACGGCATGACCGAGAACGCGACGCCCGAGGCGTCGATCAAGCCGGCCACCGAGGAGGAGGTCCGCGAGGCCCTCTACGACGTGGTCGACCCCGAGCTGGGCATCGACGTCGTCAACCTGGGCCTGATCTACGGCATCCATGTCGACGACGCGAACATCGCCACGCTCGACATGACGCTGACCTCGGCGGCCTGCCCGCTCACGGACGTCATCGAGGACCAGGCGAAGTCGGCCACGGACGGCATCGTGAACGAACTGCGCATCAACTGGGTCTGGATGCCCCCGTGGGGCCCCGACAAGATCACGGACGATGGCCGCGAGCAGCTCCGCGCACTCGGCTTCAACGTCTGACCTGCGCATGCGCGTGAGGGCCCCCGGCACAGTCGTGCCGGGGGCCCTCCCTGTTCTCCGGGCGGACGGGTGGAGGGCGCCCGGAACGGGCCGCGGCGGCCGAATCCTCTCGGCGGCCGCCCCGACGCGGCGCCGTACTGGAGGGGACTCCCCGTGACCGTCCGCCATGCACCCGTCCGCCGTCGGGGCGCGGCAGGGGCCGCGGGCGCCGCCGCACTGCTTGTCGCGGCGCTGGGTGCTCCCGCGCACGCCGCCGCGTACCCGGCGGAGTACGCCGACCCGACGATCTCGCTGTCCTCCCCGCACCTCAGCGGCGCGGTGGGCGCCCACGGCGACTCCGGCGTGACGGTGGACATCGAGCAGGCGGGCCTTCCGGCCGGCCTGCTGCGGCTGCGGGTGGTCTCGTCCACCAACCCCGCCGTGGCGGGTGCGGCCGACGTACGGCAGGAGCGGACGCGGACCGGTGACCGGCGCCTGACCGTGCGGGCCCGGGCCCCGGGCTGTACCGACCTGACGCTGGAGGTGACCGGGCGCGGCGGCAGGACCGCCACGGCGGTCCTCACCTACGCCGCCTCGGCACGGGCCTCCGCGACCCCGGCCCCCCGCTGCCTCACCGTTTCCTTCGCCGCCGCCGGCAGCTCCGACCCGTACGCCCTGTAAGTGTACAAGCGTACACAACGTTGTGTACGCTTGTACGCATGCCCTACGCACTGCTTGCCGCGGCCATCGCCGCCGAGGTCGCCGGCACCACCGCCATGAAGTACAGCGACGGCTTCACGAAGCTCTGGCCCTCGCTCGGCACCGTGCTGGGCTACCTCATCGCCTTCACCCTGCTCGCGCAGACCCTCAGGACGATGTCGGTCGGCACCGCCTACGCGATCTGGGCCGGGGTGGGCACGGCCGCCGTCGCCGCCATCGGCATGGTCTTCCTGGGCGAGACCGCCACCGCCGCGAAGATCGCCGGAATCGCCCTGGTGATCGCCGGCGTGGTCCTGCTGAACCTCGGCGGAGCGGCGCACTGATGGCGGCGGGCGTCCGCAGGCACGACCCCGGGCGGCGGCAGCGGATCATCGACGCGGCGATCCGGGTGGTGCGCGCCAAGGGCATCGCCGGCCTGAGCCACCGCACCGCGGCGGCCGAGGCCGACGTGCCGCTCGGCTCCACGACCTACCACTTCAAGACGCTGGACGACCTGCTGGTCGCGGCCCTGCGGCAGGCCAACGAGGGTTTCGCCGCCCTGGTGTCCGCCTTCCCGGCGCTCGCCGACCCCACCGCGGACCTCGCGACCTCCCTGGCCCGCCTGCTGGGGGAGTTCCTGGCGGCGGACCGGGGGCGGGTGGAGCTGGAGTACGAGCTCTACCTGGCCGCACTGCGCCGGCCGGCCCTGCGCCCGGTGGCCGCCGAGTGGGGCGAGGCCGTCGCCGGAGCCCTCGCGGAGCGGACCGACCCGGTGACGGCCCGCGCGCTGGTGGCGGTCATGGACGGCATCAGCCTCCAGGTGCTGCTCACGGACGCGGCGTACGACGAGCCGTACGCCCGGGAGATCCTCGGGCGGGTGCTGGCGCGCGCCTGAGTGCCGGCGGCCGCCGCGACGGCCAGGCGGGTACTGGCGCGCGCCTGAGTGCCGGCGGCCGCCGCGACGGCCAGGCGGGTGCTGGCGCGCGCCTGAGTGTCGGCGGCCGCCCGCCCCGGCCCGATTCGGGGGAGCCGCCGCCGACACGCTGCGTGACCGGCACATGAGACTGGTTCGCGACCGGAGGCCGTCGCCGGTTAGGTTTCGGGCATGACTGCTACGCGTACCACCGGCGCCGTCGCCGCCGGACTTGCCACCATCACCGCCGACGGCACCGTCCTCGACACCTGGTTCCCCGCCCCCGAGCTGGTCGCCGAGCCCGGCCCGGCCGGCACCGAGCGCCTCACCGCCGAGCGGGCCGCGGAGCTGCTCGGAACCACCGCGCCGAAGGCGATCCGCTCGGACGCGGTCCGCGGGGTCGAGGTCGTAGCCGTCCGCACCGTCATCGCCTCCCTCGACGACAAGCCGCTGGACGCGCACGACGCGTACCTGCGCCTGCACCTGCTCAGCCACCGCCTGGTCAAGCCGCACGGCCAGAACCTCGACGGCGTCTTCGGCCTGCTGACCAACGTGGCGTGGACCTCGCTGGGCCCCGTCGCGGTCGACCAGGTCGAGACCGTCCGCCTCAACGCGCGCGCCGAGGGCCTGCACCTCCAGGTCACCTCGATCGACAAGTTCCCGCGCATGACCGACTACGTCGCCCCCAAGGGCGTGCGCATCGCCGACGCGGACCGGGTCCGCCTCGGCGCGCACCTCGCCGAGGGCACCACCGTCATGCACGAGGGCTTCGTCAACTTCAACGCCGGCACACTGGGCACCTCCATGGTCGAGGGCCGCATCTCCGCGGGCGTCGTCGTCGGCGACGGCTCCGACATCGGCGGCGGAGCCTCCACGATGGGCACCCTCTCCGGCGGCGGCAAGCAGATCATCTCGATCGGCGAGCGCACCCTGGTCGGCGCCGAGGCCGGCGTCGGGATCGCGCTGGGTGACGAGTGCATCGTCGAGGCGGGCCTGTACGTGACCGCGGGCACCCGCGTGACCCTCCCGGACGGCCAGATCGTCAAGGCCCTGGAGCTGTCGGGCGCCAGCAACATCCTCTTCCGCCGCAACTCGGTCACCGGCGCCGTCGAGGCCCGTCCGAACAACGCGGTCTGGGGCGGCCTGAACGAGGTCCTCCACAGCCACAACTGACGCACCGCCGGTGTCGGCCCGCACCGGGCCGAGGCCGGCGCCCGTACGCCGTCGAGCGCCCCCACCCGGAGCGACGTGGGCGTCCACCACGCAGTAATAAAAAAAAAAAAAAACAACG
>NZ_JBHXRU010000135.1:0-1989 GCF_042716255.1 Streptomyces sp. NPDC058662
AGGTCACCACCCCCACAAACGGGCACGAAAAGGACGTTCAGGGGCTACTAGCGAGAGTCGTATGTGACCTGGGTCCTGTGGGGCGGGTCACCGCCCGGCCGCCCGAATGTCACCCTCCGCAGCCGTCCGTACCCCTTTGAGGGGAATGGTCCGGATCGGGATCGGCCCCCGAATCGAAGGCGACCGGGGCGTCGAAAGCAGCTTTCCTCGTCGCCCGCCGCAGCGCCTTCAGCAGCGTGCCCCCGAGCGCCAACGTCAGTACGACCGTCAGCACGGCCCGCCCCAGGTCCCAGGCCACCGATGTGGCCAGGCAGTAGGCCAGGAAGCGCGCGAGGTTCGCGCCCAGCGGCTCCCCCGGATGGAAGGAGATGCCCTGCCCCATGCCCTGCAGGATCACCCAGCCCTGCAGGTTCATCACCGTGCCGTACGCGAACGAACCCACGAAGCCGTACGCGGCCAGCATCAGCAGCTCGGCCCGGCCCCGCAGCCGGACGGCGCCGGGCAGGAGGCCGGCGCCCAGCGCGAACCAGCCCAGGGCCAGCATCTGGAACGGCATCCACGGCCCGACCCCGCCCGTCAGCAGGGCGGAGGCGAACATCGTGACCGCGCCCAGGACGAAACCGAACCCGGGACCCAGGACGCGCCCGCTCAGCACCATCAGGAAGAACATGGGCTCCAGGCCGGCCGTGCCCGCGCCGAGGGGTCTGAGCGCGGCCCCCACGGCGGCGAGCACCCCGAGCATCGCCACCGCCTTCGCGTCCATGCCGTCGTCGGCGATGGTCGCCACGACCACCGCGACCAGCAGCGGCAGCAGCGCCGCGAACAGCCACGGCGCGTCCTGGGAGTGCGCGAGGCCGGAGTGGCGGTCCGCGAGGAGCGGCCAGCCGAAGGCCGCGATGCCGATCAGGGTGACCAGGACCAGGGCGGCAGCGGCCCTCGGGCCGATACGGACGGGGCGGGTGGGACGGGCGCGGCGGGTACGGCGGGCGGGCGCGGGGTGGCGGCTCATGCGGGAGCCGTCCCCGGGTCGGCCGCCGTTTGCGGGTTCGGAGCCGTTCCCGGGGCGGGAGGCGCTAGGGCCGCCAGGGTGTCGGCGACCTGCCGCACGGTGAGCCAGTGGCCCGGGGTGAGGACCTTCGCCACCTGGGGCGCGAAGGCGGGGGAGGAGACGACGACCTCGGCGGTCGGACCGTCCGCGACGACCTCGCCGCCGGCCAGGATCACCACCCGGTGCGCCAGCTCCGCCGCCAGCTCCACGTCGTGGGTGGCCAGCACGATGGCGTGGCCCTGCGCCGCGAGCGCACGCAGGATCTCGATCAGTCGGACCTTCGCGGCGTAGTCCAGACCGCGGGTGGGCTCGTCCAGGAGCAGCAGGGCGGGCCGGCCGGTCAGGACCAGCGCCAGGGCCAGCGCCAGCCGCTGCCCCTCGGAGAGGTCCCGGGGGTGGGTGTCGTCCGGGACGTCGGGCAGCAGGGCGGAGACCAGGTCACGGCAGGTGCCGGGGGCCGCGTCGGAGTCGGAGTCGGCGGCGGCGCACTCGGCGGCGACCGTGTCCGCGTAGAGCAGGTCGCGGGGCTCCTGCGGGACCAGGCCGACCCGGCGGACCATCTCCGGCGGCGGGGTGCGGTGCGGCGCCCTGCCGCCGACGGTGACCTCGCCGGCGGCGGGCGCGACCGTACCGACGAGCGCGGACAGGAGGGTGGACTTGCCGGCGCCGTTGCGGCCCATGAGGGCGATGGTCTCGCCGGGGGCCACGGACAGGTCGACGCCGTGCAGGACCTGGCGGGAGCCGCGGCGGACGTCGAGGCCGCGGACCTCGGCCGGGGCCGGGCGGGGGGCTGGGGCGGGGGCGGGTACGGTGCGGCGGCGCCGCAGCAGCCGGGCGAGCAGGCCGGGGGCTCCGCCGTCGGGGGCGCCGCCCCCGGACCGCGTCCGGGCGGGCGTCCTTCTGGCGGGGTGTGTCAGCCGAACGAACCACCTGACGTGGCA
>NZ_JBHXRU010000135.1:1999-13951 GCF_042716255.1 Streptomyces sp. NPDC058662
TGGCCCGCCCGTTCCTCGCGCCGGGGGCGGGGGCGGGGGCCCGGGGGCCCTGCCGGTCCCGGGACGGCTCCCCGCGCCTCAAACGCCGGCGAGGCTGGATGGGGGCTCCGCCCCTGGCCCCGCGCCTCAAGCGCCGGCGAGGCTGAGGGGTCGGGGCTCGGCCCCTGGCCGCGCGCCTCAAGCGCCGGCGGGGTTGAGGGGTCGGGGCTCCGTCCCTGGTCCTGTGCCTCAAGTGTCGGCGGGGGGGAGGGGGCGGGGCTCGGGGTCGGGGTCTCGGGTGGCGGGGCCGTGGGGGGAGTGGCCGATGTGAGGTGGGTGTGGAGGGGGGTGGCGGCGCGGCGGGCGTCGCGGACGGAGAGGGGGAGGGGGGACCAGCCCGCGAGGCGGCCGAGCGCGACCACCGGCGGGTACACCGGCGAGACCGCCATGATCTCGGCCGGCGGCCCCAGGACGGGCGCCGCGCCCGGAGCGGGCAGCAGCAGCACCTGGTCCGCGTACTGGACCACGCGCTCCAGCCGGTGCTCCGCCATCAGCACCGTCGTGCCCAGGTCGTGGACCAGGCGCTGGAGGACGGCGAGCACCTCCTCCGCCGCGGCCGGGTCCAGCGCCGACGTCGGCTCGTCCAGGACCAGCACCTTCGGGTGCGGGGTCAGGACCGAACCGATCGCCACCCGCTGCTGCTGCCCGCCGGAGAGCGTGGCGATGGGGCGGTCGCGCAGCTCGTTCAAACCCAGCAGGTCGAGGGTCTCCTCCACCCGGCGCCGCATCACGGCCGGCGCCAGCCCCAGGGACTCCATGCCGTACGCGAGCTCGTCCTCGACCACGTCCGTCACGAAGTGGGCCGGCGGGTCCTGGCCGACCGTCCCCACCACGTCCGCCAGCTCGCGCGGCTTGTGCGTGCGCGTGTCCCGCCCCGCGACCGTGACCCGGCCGCTGAGCCTGCCGCCCGTGAAGTGCGGGACCAGCCCGGACACCGTCCCCAGCAGGGTGGACTTCCCCACACCCGAGGGGCCGACCAGGAGCGTCAGCTCACCCTCGGGGACCACCAGGTCGACGCCGCGCAGTGCCGGGCGGGACGCGCCGTCGTAGGTGACGGACACCTGCTCGAAGCGGATCACTGCGACGCCTCCTCGGGCGGTACGGGTGCCACGAAGGCGGGCACCAGGCCGATCATGATCGCGGCCGCGGGCCACAGCGGCAGCGCGGGCGCCACCAGCGGCACCACGCCCGGGTGCAGGCCCTGGGGGTCGAGGGTGCCCGCGTACCCGAGGAGCGCGGCGACCGCGGCGCCCGCACCGGAGACCAGCCAGGCACGCGCCCCCCAGCGGTCGGGCCGGTACCGGGTCCGTACCGACCGGCGGCCGCCGAGGCGCAGCCCGGCGAGGGCCAGTACCAGGCCGATGCCGAGGACGGGCAGCCCGTACGCGGCCCCCTGCGCGGCGAGCAGCCCGTACGTGCCCGCGCACAGGCCGAGCAGGCCGCCGAGGGTGAGGACGTTGGTGGTGTGGCGGACCGCGGGCGGTACCGAGGCGGTGCGGCCGTACCCGCGGGCGTCCATGGAGGCGGCGGTGGCCACGGAGCGCTCCAGCGCACCCTCCAGGACCGGCAGGCCGATCTGGAGGACCGCCTTCACCCCGCCGGTGGGGCGGCCGCGCAGGCGGCGGGCGGTCCGCAGCCGGACCACGTCGGCGACCATGTTCGGCGCGAAGGTCATGGCGACGACGACGGCGACACCCGCCTCGTACAGGGCGGCCGGCAGCGACTTCAGCAGCCGCGCCGGATTGGCGAGCGCGTTCGCGGCGCCGACGCAGACGAGGAGGGTGGCCAGCTTGGCACCGTCGTAGAAGGCGAAGACCAGTTGCTCGGCGGTGACCCGGCCGCCGAGGCGGACACCCTGCGCCCAGGCGGGGAGCGGGATCTCCGGGAGCGTGAAGAGGGTGTGCGAGCCCGGCACGGGGGAGCCGAGGAGCATGGAGAACAGCAGGCGCAGGCCGATGACGAAGAGGCCGAGCTTGAGGAAGGCCCCGTAGGACCGGGCCCAGGGGGCGTCCGTGCGGCGGGCCGAGACGACGTAGCCGGCCACGCCGATGATCAACCCGAGGAGCAGCGGGTTGGTGGTGCGGGAGGCCGCGGTGGCCAGGCCGAGGGCCCAGAGCCACCACGCGCCGGCGTGCAGCGCGTTCCCGCGCGTGGCCTGCGGCGGCCGCCAGCCCGCCCGTCGGGGGGCCGCCGGACGCCGGCCCCCCGGGCGGGGGTGCGGGACCGGCGTCGGGGCGCCGCCGTGCGCGAGCCGGTCCCGGGACGGGGTCAGGGGCGTCATCGGGTGCGGCGGCGGGACTGCCGGACGGCGGCGGCAGCGAGGACGAGTACCGCCGCGACGCCCGCCAGCAGGCCCGCCGACGGGCCGCCGCCGGTGTCGCCCCCGGCCCCGGGAGCGGGGACGGCGGACGCCGGGGCGTCCTCCATCGGCTCGCCGCAGCCCTGCTCGGGGTAGCCCGACACCGCGCACAGCAGCGCCGCGCCGTTGTAGCGCAGCGGCTTCGCCACCGCTGCCAGCGCCTCGGCCGCCGTGGCCTGCGGCGCCACTCGGGCGCACGCCGTACGGGGCTGCTCCTGCGGCGGGGCGCCGCCGGCCGGGGCGTCCGCCGGGGTGCCGAAGTCGATGACCAGCGCCACCCGCTTGGTGCCCGGCGCGGCAGCGGTTGCCCCGCACACGGCCTGGAAGTCGGCGGCTGCGCGCGGCTGCGCCGCCACGTCACCGGCGTCCTTGCTGACCGCGAAGCGGAAGCCCTGGACGGAGCCGTCCGCGGGGCGGGCCATGGACGGGCCCAGCGTGGCGTAGGTCCAGTTGCCGCCCGCGCCGTCCCAGAACGACCAGTAGCGGTAGCTCGATGCCAGGGCCGGGGCGGCGGCCAGCAGCGCGAGGACGACGCCGACGGCCAGCCCGAGAACGGCCGGCCCGAGGGCGGGCAGGCGCGGCGCGGTGCGCGGGAGGAGCGGGCGGCGTCCCATCAGAGCTGGTTCTTCTTCCGGCGGCCGCTGAGCAGGATGCCGATGCCCACGCCGGCCGCGGCGCCCGCGCCGATGATCCACCAGACGTTCTGGCCGCCCGAGTCCTCGGCGCCGCCGCTCTTCACCTCGGTCGCCTCGGTGTCCGCGCCCTGCGGGGCCGGACCGGTGGCGTTCAGGGCCGCGACGAGGTCGGTGCCGCCGAAGGACTTCGGGTCGGTGCCCGTCGCGTGCGCGGCCAGGATCAGGGTGCCGAGCGCCGCGGGGCTGCCCTTGGACCACTGCGCCGAGTTGCCCTTGAGCCACTCCAGCGCGCCCGTCGCCGACTGCCTGTGGCCGGCCGCGGCCAGCGCGATCACGGCGTCGGCCGTGTTGCCGGTGTCCGCGGTGGGCTGGTCGGCGCCCGGGGTCACCGCGGTGAGGTGGCCGTCCTTCTTGAGGGCCTCGGCCAGGTAGCCGGCCGCGCCCTGGGCGGCGGTCGCCGGGTCGGCGGCGCCCGCCGGGCAGGCCAGCGGGGCGGCGGGGGTGTCCGTACCGGACGGGACGACGACGGCGCCCCGGCCCAGGCCGGCCAGGGTCGCGGCGGCCGTCGCGTCGGCGTTGGCGAGCAGCTTGCCCTCGACGGGCTGGTACGCGAAGGCGCCGCGGTCGGCGGCCGGTTCGGCGGCGCAGCCCAACTGGAAGGGGAGCAGGCCGTCGTAGGCCGACTTGCCGGCCTTGGAGCGGACCTCGGCGGGCTTCTCGCCCGCCGCGGCCAGGGCGCTGATCACCACGGAGGTGGAGCTGGCCTCGCTCGGGGTGCCGGGCACGTAGGCCCAGCCGCCGTCCTCGTTCTGGACGGACCTCAGCCAGTCGACGCCCTTCTTGACGGCGTCGTCGTGGCCGCCGACGGCCTTCAACGCCTGCACGGCCACGGCGGTGGCGTTCGTGTCGAGCATCGTCGCCGCGTCGCAGGCCGCGCCCGCGTCCGCGCGGAACGAGGCGAAGCCGCCGTTGGCGCACTGCTGGCCGGTCAGCCAGTCGACGGCCTGCTGGGCGGGCTTGAGGCCGACGGTGTGCTGGGCGAGCAGCGCGAAGGACTGGCGCCACACGCCGTCGTACGTCGGGTCGTTCTTGCCGAACAGCCCGGAGGGGACCACCGGCGCGGCGGAGGGGGAGGCGGGCGGGGCGGTGTCGGCGAGGGCTGCGGGGGCGGCACCCACGCAGAGCACGGCGGAGGCGGCGAGCGCGGCGGCGCTGCGGCGGACGTTCATGGGGGCGGGTGCCTCTCGTGCTGGGGAACGGGAGGCAGGCACGCGCAGGCACCGGGCTCCGGCTCCGTGTACCTCGACGGTGCCGGCCGCCGGAGGACCCGGCGGCACGAGCCGCGCACCTCCGCGACGGGGCAGTCCGGCTTCCCGCCCCGGCGGTGCCGGAAGGGGTCACGGTTGCGGGTCAGCGCCGGAATCTCACCGGCTTCCCCCCGTACGGAAGTGTGGACGACGGGCTCACTGTACCGGCCCGTAGCCCGCGTGCCGGGTGGCGCGGGGCACGTGCACCCCTTACCGGCTCGGGCCCCCGGGCTGCCCGGGGCCGGCGTCCGCGCAGGTCCCGGGCGGGTGGGCGGGGCCGGGCGGGCCGGCGTCCGCTTCCCTCCGGGCGGGCGCCCCGGCCGCGCGGTCACAGTGCGCGGTAGGACACCGGGTCGCTGCCGGGGACCGCTTCGGCGCGGCCCTGCTTCACCAGCCGGCGCAGGTGCGCTTCCGCCTCCGAGACCGCGATGGTGCGCGAGCCGTAGGGGATCTGCTCCCAGGGGCGGTTCCACTCCATCCGCTCCGCCAGCCCCCAGGGGGTCAGCGGCTCGGCCAGCAGCCCCCACAGGCCCGTCAGCCGTTCCTCGTGGTGCTCCAGCAGCTCCCGGACGCGGGCGGGGGCGTCGGTGAAGGGGTGCTGGTGCGCGGGGAGCACTTCCGCCGGGCGCAGGCGCCCGATGCGTTCGAGGGAGTCGAGGTAGTCGCCGAGGGGGTCGGTGACCCGGGTGTCCTCGGGATCCTCGTACAGGCCGATGTGGGGGGAGATGCCGGGGAGCAGGTGGTCGCCGGAGAAGAGCCGGCCGTTGCCGGGGAGGTTCGCCGGGTGCCGCTCCTCCAGGTGCAGGCAGACGTGGCCGGGGGTGTGGCCGGGGGTCCAGATCGCACGCAGCCGGCGTCCGGCGAGGGGGAGCAGCTCGGCGGGGACGATCTCCCGGTCGGGGACCGCGGCCCGCAGGCCCGGCAGGGTCCGCAGGCGGCCGCTCGCGCGGGCGGCCCGCAGCGGGGCGAGGTGCTCCTCGGGGGCCCCGGCGGCGGCGAGCTTCTCGCTCATGTAGTCGAACCAGACGCCGGGCTCGGCGGCGCGGGTGCGCACCACGACCTCGGTGTCGGCGGCGTGCATGGCGATCCACGCGCCGGAGGCGGCGCGGACCCGGCCCGACAGGCCGTGGTGGTCGGGGTGGTGGTGGGTGATGACCACGCCGTGGACGTCGGCGATCGCGATGCCGAGCGCGCCGAGGCCCGCCACGAGGGTCTGCCACGACTCGGGGTCGTCCCAGCCGGTGTCGACGAGGACGGGGCCCCGGTCGGTGTCGAGGACATGGACGAGGGTGTGGCCGAGCGGGTTGTCGGGGATGGGGACCTTGATGCCCCATACGCCTCCACCGTGGTCGGTGACCTGCGGTGTCACGTGTGCCGTGTCCTCTGGCATGAGGCTCCCCTGTCCGCTGACGAGAACTTGTTTCAGTAGTAGCCCAAGTCGACCATCATCGGGCTCCGCTGACCAGTCGTTGGATGTCCTGGCTGTTCCGTCCCGGCCGTGGACTCCTCCAACTAGAACTGGTATCAGTTCTGGAACGCCAAGCCGCAGGAGGCAGCAGCCATGACCGAGCTCGTGGAACACGGACAACTGTTCATCGGCGGGGAGTGGACGGATCCGCTGGGCACCGAGAGGATCCACGTCGTCTCCCCCCACACCGAGCAGGTCATCGGCTCCGTCCCGCACGCCTCGGCGGCCGACGTGGACCGCGCCGTCGAAGCGGCGCGCAGGGCCTTCGACGAGGGGCCGTGGCCCCGGATGGGCCTGGAGGAGCGGATCGCCGTCGTCTCCCGGATCAAGGACGCGATAGCCGTCCGGCACGAGGAGATCGCCCGCTCGATCAGCTCCCAGAACGGTTCCCCGTACTCCTGGAGCGTCCTCGCCCAGGCGCTCGGTCCGATGATGGTCTACGACGCCGCGATCACGGTCGCCCGCGCCTACCCGTACGAGGAGCACCGCCAGGGCGTCCTCGGGCCGATCCTCGTGCGCCGGGAGCCGGTGGGGGTCGTCGCCGCCGTCATCCCGTGGAACGTCCCGCAGTTCGTCGCGGCCGCCAAGCTCGCGCCCGCCCTGCTCAGCGGCTCGACGGTGATCCTCAAGCCGTCCCCGGAGGCGCCGCTCGACTCCTACATCCTCGCCGACATCGCGCGGGAGGCCGGGCTGCCCGAGGGGGTGCTGTCCATCCTGCCCGCCGACCGCGAGGTCAGCGAGTACCTCGTCGGCCACCCCGGGATCGACAAGGTCGCCTTCACCGGCTCGGTGGCCGCGGGCCGGCGCGTGATGGAGGTCGCCGCGCGCAACCTCACCCGGGTCACCCTCGAACTCGGCGGCAAGTCGGCCGCCGTCGTCCTCCCCGACGCGGACCTGGAGACCGCCATCGCCGGGATCGCGCCGGCGGCCTGGATGAACAACGGGCAGGCGTGCGTGGCCCAGACCCGCGTACTCGCACCGCGCAGCCGGTACGAGGAGGTCGCCGAGGCCCTCGCCGCGGCGGCGGGCGCCCTGGTGGTCGGCGACCCGCTGGACCCGGCGACCCAGCTCGGCCCACTGGTCGCACGGCGCCAACAGCAGCGCTCGCTCGACTACATCCGCATCGGCCAGGAGGAGGGCGCGAAGATCCTGGCGGGCGGCGGCCATCCGGCGGGACAGGAGCGCGGCTGGTACGTCGAACCCACTCTCTTCGGCGACGTCGACAACTCGATGCGGATCGCCCGCGAGGAGATCTTCGGCCCGGTGGTGTGCCTGATCCCGTACGGGGACGAGGCGGAGGCGGCGCGGATCGCCAACGACTCCGAGTTCGGCCTCAGCGGCAGTGTCTGGACCGGCGACGTGGAGCGCGGCATCGACTTCGCCCGGGGGGTGCGCACCGGCACCTTCAACGTGAACACCTTCAGCCTCGACATGCTCGGCCCCTTCGGCGGCTACAAGAACAGCGGCGTGGGGCGGGAGTTCGGGCCGGAGGGCCTGGGCGAGTACCTGGAGCACAAGATGATCCACCTGCCGGCCGGGTACGGGGCGGGCGCCTGATGGGCGACCGCTGGCAGGTCGAGGTGGACCGGGGGGTGTGCATCGGCTCGGGCATGTGCGTGAACCACGCCCCGGAGGGCTTCGCTCTCGACACGGCCCGCCAGTCCCACCCGCGCACCCCCGAGACCGACGCGAACGAACCGGTCCTGACGGCGGCGGAGGGCTGCCCGGTGGAAGCCATCATGATCACTCTGGCGGCGACGGGGGAGCCGGTGTTCCCGCCGGAGGAGTAGGAGGCGCGACGGCGCGGCGGGGACCGCCACGGCGCGGCGCCCCGCCGTCCCCGCCCCCCGTTCGCCCGCGCCCCGCCGCGCCGTCCCTCCGCGCACCGGCACCGGCGCAATCAGGCCTTTTCCGGGGCCGTCAGGTCGATCAGGCGGCAGACCGTCTCGATGTCGATCTTGACCTGGGCGATCGAGGCCCGGCCGGACAGCCAGGTGATCAGGGCCGAGTGCCAGGTGTGCTCGATGACCCGGACCGCGGAGAGCTGCTCCGCCGTCGGCGGGGCGTCCAGGCCCATCGCGTCCAGGATGATCGCCGTGGTCAGCCGGGAGACGGTGTCCACCTCCGGGCTCACGCTGCGGTCCGCGAAGGTCAGCGCCCGCACCATGGCGTCCGCCAGGTGCGGTTCCCGCTGGAGGGCGCGGAAGGCGCGCATCAGCGTCTCGGCCACCCGGGCCGCCGGCTCGTCACCGGCCGGCGGGCGCTTGCGGAGCGTGGTGTGCATGTGCTGGAGCTGGTCCTGCATCGTGGCGACCAGCAGGTGCACCTTGGAGGGGAAGTAGCGGTAGAGCGTGCCCAGCGCCACGCTGGAGGACTCCGCCACCTCGCGCATCTGGACGGCGTCGAACCCGCCCCGGCTGGCCAATTGCGCGCTGGCGTGCAGGATCCGGCGCCGACGCGCCTCCTGGCGCTCCGTCAGGGGAGGGGACGCCGATGTGGTGACGGCCTTCGCTTCCGCTGTCATGTATCCCGTTCCATGGCGTTCCGTGTCGTTGCCGGTCCAGTGCGGGGTGGGGCGGGGTCCGGTCAAGGTCGGTTCCGGACCGTTTCCGGGCCGGCTCCGGACCCGTTTCCGGGCTGATCGGGGGCCAGCATGGCAGGCGCCCGAGCCGTGGCGCGAATCACCTGCTCCGCCTCTTACGGTGTAGTTTCCGGCCGGTAGATTCAATGGTCTTCGACGGATCAAGTCTGAAACTTGTTCTACATTATCCGAGCGGTTACGCTCCGGCGAAAAGTGCAGGGAGAAGGGGGCCGAGAGTGACCGCTGAGGCCATGGTGACGAGCCCTTTCGCGGGTTCCGCCACCGACGGCGACCGCCCGCTGCGTATCGCACTGCTCACCTATAAGGGGAACCCGTTCTGCGGCGGCCAGGGCGTCTACGTCCGGCACCTGTCGCGCGAGCTCGTACGCCTGGGGCACTCCGTCGAGGTCATCGGCGCGCAGCCCTACCCGGTCCTCGACACGGGCGCCTCCCTCACCGAGCTGCCCAGCCTGGACCTCTACCGGCACCCGGACCCGTTCCGCACGCCCAAGCGCGGCGAGTACCGGGACTGGATCGACGCCCTCGAAGTCGGCACGATGTGGACCGGCGGCTTCCCCGAACCGCTGACCTTCTCGCTGCGCGCCCGCCGCCACCTGGCCGCCCGCGCCGGAGAGTTCGACGTCGTCCACGACAACCAGACGCTCGGCTACGGCCTGCTCGCCGACCTCGGCGCCCCCCTGGTCACCACGATCCACCATCCCATCACCGTCGACCGGCAGTTGGACCTCGACGCCGCGACGACCCGCGCGAAGCGCGCCTCCGTGCGCCGCTGGTACGCCTTCACCCGCATGCAGGGCCGCGTCGCCCGCAGGCTGCCGTCCGTACTCACCGTCTCCGGCTCCTCCAAGCAGGAGATCGCCCAGCACCTGGGCGTCCGCGACGAGCGCATCCACGTCGTGCACATCGGCGCCGACACCGCGCTGTGGTCCCCCGACGCCTCCGTCGCCGAGGTCCCGGGCCGCATCGTCACCACCTCCAGCGCCGACGTCCCCCTCAAGGGGCTCGTCCACCTGGTCGAGGCGCTCGCCAAGCTGCGCACCGAGCGCCCGGACGCCCACCTCGTCGTCGTCGGCAAGCGCGCCGAGGAGGGCCCGGTCGCCCGCGCCATCGAGGCGTACGGGCTCCAGGACGCCGTCCGCTTCGTCAAGGGCATCACCGACGCCGAGCTCGTCGACCTGGTCCGCAGCGCCGAAGTCGCCTGCGTGCCCTCCCTCTACGAGGGCTTCTCGCTGCCGGCCGCCGAGGCGATGGCCACCGGCACCCCGCTCGTCGCCACCACCGGCGGAGCCATCCCCGAGGTCACCGGCCCCGACGGCGAGACCTGCCTCGCGGTGCCCCCCGGCGACGCGGGGGCGCTGGCCGCCGCGCTGGGCCGGCTGCTGGGCGACCCGGAGCTGCGCGCCCGCCTCGGAGCCGCCGGGCGCGAACGGGTCCTGGACCGCTTCACCTGGTCCAGAGCCGCCGAGGGCACCGCCGCGCACTACCGCGCCGCCATCGAGCGGGCCGCCCGTACCCGACGTACGCGGTGACGGGCGGGACCTGCCGTACCCGGTGACCCGCCGCACGCGGTGAGTGCCCCGATCCGCCCCGATCCCGTCTCCCGCTCGTATCCCGACCCCGTTCCCCCTGATCACCCCCGCGACCGCGAAGGCAGGACCCCGTGCTGACCGTCGATTTCTCCCGGTTCCCGCTCGCCGCAGGCGACCGCGTACTCGATCTGGGCTGCGGCGCAGGCCGGCACGCCTTCGAGTGCTACCGGCGCGGCGCCCAGGTGGTCGCCGTCGACCGCAACGGCGAGGAGATCCGCGAGGTCGCCAAGTGGTTCGCCGCCATGAAGGAGGCCGGCGAGGCCCCGGCCGGCGCCACGGCGACCGCCATGGAGGGCGACGCCCTCGCCCTGCCCTTCCCCGACGAGTCCTTCGACGTCGTGATCATCTCCGAGGTGATGGAGCACATCCCCGACGACAAGGGCGTCCTCGCCGAGATGGTGCGCGTGCTCAAGCCCGGCGGACGCATCGCGATCACCGTGCCGCGCTACGGCCCGGAGAAGATCTGCTGGGCGCTCAGCGACGCCTACCACGAGGTCGAGGGCGGCCACATCCGCATCTACAAGGCGGACGAACTCCTCGGCAAGATGGAGGCCGCCGGCCTCAAGCCGTACGGCACGCACCACGCGCACGGTCTGCACTCGCCGTACTGGTGGCTCAAGTGCGCCTTCGGCGTCGACAACGACAAGGCGCTGCCCGTCAAGGCGTACCACAAGCTGCTGGTCTGGGACATCATGAAGAAGCCGCTGGCCACGCGCCTCGCCGAGCAGGCCCTGAACCCGGTCATCGGCAAGAGCTTCGTGGCCTACGCGACCAAGCCGCACCTCCCCGTCGGCGCGACCCAGTGAGCTCGCCCGGACGCACCGCACCCGAACACCTCGTGCTGGACGGTGTGCTGACGGCCGAGCAGGCCGCCCTCACCGTGGCCGGCATCCTCGCGGCCCAGCGCGAGGACGGGGCCATCCCGTGGTTCCGCGGCCACCACCTCGACCCGTGGGACCACACCGAGGCCGCCATGGCGCTGGACGCCGCCGGCGAACACGAGGCCGCCGAGCGGGCGTACGCGTGGCTGGCCCGGCACCAGAACCGGGACGGCTCCTGGTACGCGGCCTACGCCGACCGGCCGGACGGGGTGGACACCGCCGAGCCGCAGGACGCGAGCCGGGAGACCAACTTCACCGCGTACATAGCCGTCGGTGTCTGGCACCACTACCTGTCGACGGGCGACGACGCCTTCCTCGACCGGATGTGGCCCGCGGTGTACGCGGCCGTGGAGTGCGTGCTCGCGCTCCAGCAGCCGGGCGGCGAGATCGGCTGGAAGCGGGAGCCCGACGGCACACCCGTCACGGACGCCCTGCTCACCGGCTCCTCCTCCATCCACCAGGCGCTGCGCTGCGCGCTGGCCGTCGCCGAGCACCGCGAGGAGCCGCAGCCGGACTGGGAGCTCGCCGCGGGCGCGCTCGGACACGCCATCCGCCGCCATCCGGAGCGGTTCCTCGACAAGAACCACTACTCGATGGACTGGTACTACCCGGTGCTGGGCGGGGCCCTGACCGGGGCCCAGGCCAGGGCACGCATCCAGGAGCGGTGGGACGAGTTCGTGGTCCCGGACCTGGGTGTGCGCTGCGTCCTGCCGAACCCGTGGGTGACGGGCGGGGAGTCCTGCGAGCTGGCGCTCGCGCTGTGGGCGACCGGGGAGTCGGACCGGGCGCTGGAGATCCTGCGCTCCATCACCCACCTGCGCGCCGAGAACGGCATGTACTGGACGGGGTACGTGTTCCAGGACAAGGCCGTCTGGCCGGTGGAGCAGACGACGTGGACCGCCGGCTCGCTGCTGCTCGCCGTCGCGGCGCTGGGCGGTGACGAGGCCACGACCGAGGTGTTCGGCGGGACCTCGCTCCCGGCCGGGCTGGAGCCCGACTGCTGCGGCTGAGTCCGGACGGCGCGCCGGCCCTGGCGCACATACGGCGGCCGGGTCCGCCACCCCCCGGAGGG
>NZ_JBHXRU010000136.1:0-6009 GCF_042716255.1 Streptomyces sp. NPDC058662
CCGGTGGAGTGGCGCCGGGCCGCCGGTGCGGTGGCCACGGGCCGGTGCCGGGCCGGTGGTTCGGTGGCGACGGGCCGGTGCCGGGCCGGTGGTTCGGTGGCGGGGCGCGTAGAGGCGTGGTGTGGGGCCCGGTTCGGGCGGGGCGTCCGGTTCTCAGGTGGGGTTTCGGGGCCCGCCGGTGGTCTGGTCGGTGGTTTCGTCGGTGAGGAGGAGGTGTTTTTGGGGTTTGCCCATGGCGTTGCGGGGGACGGCGGTGATGAAGCGGACCTCGCGGGGGCGTTTGTGGGCCGACAGGTGGGCGGCGACGAAATCGGTGAGTTCGCTTCCCGAGACGCCGTGGGCGACGACGAAGGCCACGATTTTCTGGCCGAGGTCGGCGTCGGGGACGCCGACGACGGCCGCTTCGCTGACGTGGGGGTGGTCCAGGAGCGCGTTCTCGACCTCGCCCGCGCCGATGCGGTAACCGCCGGACTTGATCAGGTCGGTGGAGGCCCGGCCCACGATCCGGTGGACGCCGTCCGCGTCGATGGCGGCGATGTCCCCGGTGCGGAACCAGCCGTCCTCGGTGTAGGCGGCGGCCGTGGCCTCGGGGCGGCCCAGGTAGCCGGAGAACAGGGTCGGGCCGGTGAGTTGGAGTTCCCCGATCTCGGCGCCGGGCTCGGCCGCCAGGCGGGTGCGGATCGCGGGCAGGGGGGTGCCGACGGTCTGGGGGCGGACCTCGCCGTCCGCGCGGCCGCTGACGGTGATCAGGGTCTCGGTCATCCCGTAGCGCTCGACGACGCGGTGGCCGCTGAGGCGTTGGAGGTCGCGGAAGACGGGCGCGGGCAGGGCCGCGCTGCCCGAGACGAGGAGGCGGGCCCGGGACAGGGCGCCGGCCGCGGCCGGATCGGCCGCCACGCGCGACCACACGGTGGGTACCCCGAAGTACAGGCTGCCGGCAGCCTCGGCGTAGGCGCGGGGGGTGGGGCGGCCGGTGTGCACGAGGCGGCTGCCGGTGCGCAGGGCGCCCAGGACGCCCAGGACCAGGCCGTGGACGTGGAACAGCGGGAGTCCGTGGACCAGGGTGTCCTGGGCGTTCCACTGCCAGGCCTCGGCGAGGGCGTCCAGGTCGGCGGTGAGGGCGGCGGTGCTCAGGACTACGCCCTTGGGGGCGCCGGTGGTTCCGGAGGTGTACAGGATCAGGGCCGGGTCGGCGGGGTCGGCGGGCGGGCCGGGGTCGTGGGAGGAGCGGCGTGCGAAGTCGACGGGTACCAGGTGGGCTCCGCTGTCGCGCAGGATGTGCTCGCGTTCGGCGGGCCCGGCGTCGGGGGGCAGCGGTACGCAGGGGACGCCGGCCAGCAGTGCGCCGACCACCGCGGCGACGGTCTCCAGGGAGGCGGTGGCGGTGACGGCGAAGACGGGGGCGCCCGCGATGTCGGCGGCCACCTGGCGGGCCGCGCCGAGGAGTTCCTCGTAGGAGGCGCGGCGGCCGGCGACGGTGATGGCGTCCGCGCGGTCCCCGTGGACTCCGGTGAGGGCGCTGAGCATGACGGCGGCTCCCGTGGGGGCGGCGGCGGGTGGACGCGGCCAGCCTACGGGTCCTGCCCCGCCCCGCACCGGCACCCGCACCGGCACCGGCCACCCGTACCCGTACTCGGCGCAGCACGGCACGGGGCGCAGCACGGCACGGGGCACGGCGGGGCGGGCACGACGGGGCACGGCGGGGCGGCTGGATCGGGAGCAGGATCCGGGGGCCGCGTAGCGCCCGGCGCCGGGGGTGTGCCCCTATGATGCGGCGAAACTGCGGGCGCGGCGGCAGGGCCGGGCGGTCGCGGCATCGCGAGGCCCCAACGGCATCGCGTCGCACGGCGGGGCAACGGCAGGGCACGGCGGCGCTGTCGACGGCAGAGCACCGCACGGCACGGCCGTCGCACCGCACGGCACGGCCGTCGCACCGCACGGTACGGCCGTCGTACGGCATGGCACGGCACGGTAGGGCGTTGCAGGGTGCGGCTTCGCACGGTGGGGTGTGTGGGCGGGGATGAGCGGGGGGTATGCGGGTGGAAACGGCACGGTTGCTTTCGATGGTCGCAGCGACGATCACCACGGGTCTGGTCAGTGGTCTCTTCTACGCGTTCGCCGTGTCGGTGATGCCGGGGTTGGCGCGTACCGGGGACGGGACGGTCATCGAGGTGATGCGGCGGATCAATGTGGCGATCCTCAACGGCTGGTTCGTGCTGGGTTATGTCGGGGCGCCGCTGTTCACCGCGTTGGCGGTGGGGCTGCATGTGGGTGAGGGGTGGCGGGGGCCGCTGGGGCCGCTGGTGGGGGCGTTGGTGTGCTACGTCGCGGCGATGGTGGTGACGGGGCGGGTGAACATCGCGTTGAACAACGCGTTGGAGCGGGCCGGGGCGGGTGGGCCGGTGGCGGATCCGGCGGCGGTGCGGCGTGCTTTCGAGGGGCCGTGGGTGCGTGCGAACGTGTGGCGGACGGTGCTGTGCACGGTGGCGCTGGGTCTGCTCGCGTGGGCGCTGGCGCTGCACCAGGTCGGTTGAACCCCCCGGTCGGCGGGGCGTGTTCGTGGGCGACTTAGGGTGGGGGCATGCTCAGCTCGACACCCCATCTGGCTCCGGTGACCGCGGACAACTTCGACGCGGTGTGCGCGGTGCGGGTCCATCCCCGTCAGGAGCACCTCGTCTCGCCCGTCGTGAAGTCGCTGGCGGAGGCCTACGTCCACGGGGAGGCGGCCTGGCCGCGGGCGGTGGTGGCCGGCGGGGAGGTCGTCGGGTTCGTGATGGCATTCATGGACATCGTGTGGGATCCGGCCCGGGATGTGCGGGAGCGGCGCTCGGGGATATGGCGGTTGAACATCGACGCGGGCCATCAGGGCAAGGGGTACGGCCGGTTCGCGGTCGGGGCGGTCGTGGAGGAGCTGCGGCGGCGGGGCGCGGATCGCGCGTATGTGACGTGGCATCCGGGTGAGGACGGGCCGCAGCCGTTCTACCTGGGGTTGGGGTTCTCCCTCACTGGTGAGAGCAGCGGCGGCCAGGCGGTGGGCGTACTCCCCCTGTCCTGACCGGCCCGACCCGGGACGCGGGGCCCGGGGGCGCGGGGTGCGGGGTGCGGGGTGCGGGGTGCGGGGTGCGGGGTGCGGGGTGCGGGGTGCGGGGTGCGGGGTGCGGGGTGCGGGGTGCGGGGTGCGGGCGGGCAGGGGGGTCGCAGCACCTGGGGCCGGCCGGAGGTGTTCGCCGGGTGCGGGTGTTGGGCTGGTGGACGTGGTCGGCGGGTGCGGGAGTGGCGGGGGTGCGGCCCGTCTGCCGCGCCGCCCTATGCCTGGTTCTGTCGTGGGACGGGCTCGGCTCCCGTCTGGATGAGGAAGTCGGTGAGTGCTTCGGCGAGCCGTTCGGGTTGGTCCTCGGGGATGAGGGTGGACGAGTCGGCGATCTCGACCAGCCGGCCCTGCGGGTACAGCTCGGCCAGGCGGGGGCCGTGCTCGCGGGGCATCAGCCGGTCCTCGGTGGCCCATACGACCAGGACCGGGCGGTCGAAGTCGCGCAGGCGCTCGCTCCAGGCCAGCAGGGTGCGGCGGTCGGGCGCCGAGGTGGCGAACTTGGCGAAGTCCCTGCGGATGGCCCTGCTCGACGTGGCGGGGGCGAACCAGTCGTCCATGACCTCCGCCGGGATTCCGCGCAGGCTCATGCCGCCGTAGCCGTTGCGGTGGTCGCGGAAGGCGGGGATGCGCATCAGGCGGGTCAGGAGCCGGACGCCACCGGGGATCGCGCACACCGCGGCCACCGCCTTCGCCGCTCCCGGGGGGAAGTTGTCGAATGCCTCGCACGCCACCAGTACCAGGCGTGCGACGCGTTGGGCCCGCCCTTCGGACACCAGGAACTGGCCGCCGCCCCAGTCGTTGAGGACCAGGGTCACCTCGTCGAGGCCGAGCCGCTCGATGAACTCGCCCAAGAGCAGTGCGACACCGCGGTGGGACACATCCGCGTCGGCTCTCATCGGCTGCCGGTGGCCGCCCAGCGGCAGGGTGGGCAGGATGCAGCGGTAGCCCTCCAGCAGCGGTACCACCTTGCGCCACTGCGTCTGGTTCATCGGCAGGCCGTGGGCGAAGACGAGTACCGGCCCTTGGCCGCCGGTGTCCTGGTAGTCGATGGGTCCGGCCGACAGGTCGATCCCGGGCATCACACCTCCAGTTGATAGATCGTTCTAATGTAGGGTAGTGGGCCCGGTGGGAACAGGTGCAGGCCTGGCGCAGTGGAGGCGAAGGACTATGGGACAGTCGGACACGCGGGGCCGGATCCACGGTGCGGCCACGGCCTTGTTTCGCCGCAACGGCTACGCGGGCACCGGGCTCAAGCGCATCGCGGCGGACGCGGACGCGCCCTTCGGCTCGATCTACCACTTCTTCCCCGGCGGGAAGCAGCAGTTGGCCGAGGATGTGGTCCGCACGTCGGGGGCCGAGTACGGCCGGATGGTGCTGGCCCTGCTGGAGAGCGTGCCGGACCCGTTGGACTCCCTCGTGCACGCCTTCGAGGCGGCCGCGGACGACCTCGCGGCGACCGGCTACGCCGACGCGTGCCCGATCGCGACCCTGGCGTTGGATGTGGCCAGCAGCAACGAGGTACTGCGGGTGGCGACGGCCGAGGTGTTCGAGGAGTGGGTGGGCGCCGCCGCGCGGTGGTTCGGCCGCTGGGTGGCGGACCGTCAGGCGGCGCGGTCGCTCGCCCTTTCGCTGATCATGATGCTGGAGGGGGCGTTCGTGCTGTGCCGGGCCGCCCGCGACCCGGAGCCGCTGCGGGTGGCCGGGCACGCGATGGCCGAACTGCTGCGCACGGCCATGGCGCAGGCGGCCGAGGGCTGAGCGCGGCCGTGGCGGGGGGCGGGCGAGGCGGGGGGCGGGCGAGGGTTGAGCACGGCCGTGGCGGGGGCGGGCGAGCTGCTGTGCGGAGCGCCGGGGGGAGCCGGATTCCGGTCTGTGGGTGGTCCGGTAGGGGGGCGCGCGTGGTCCGGTACGGGGGGCGCGTGTTGGCGGCCCTTGGCGTCGGCGCTGCGTCAATATGATCACATGGGCGTATGACGAGGAATCTGTACCTGTTCTGCTCTGCCGCGGAGCCCGTCTTCGACGTGGCCCATGTGATCGAGGATGCGCAGTCGCGGGGGTGGGACGTGTGCCTGGGGCTGACGCCGACGGCGGCGCGGTGGGTGGCCGGCAGCCTCGACGGGTTGGCCGCGTTGACGGGTCGGCCGGTGCGCTGGCAGTACAAGCTGCCCGGGGAGGCGGATGTGTGGCCGGACGCGGACGCCCTGCTGTTCGCTCCGGTCACCTTCAATTCGGTGAACTCCTGGGCGCTGGGCCTGAGTGGGCGGTTCACGGCCGGGGTCGCGGCGGAGGCGTTGGGCCGGGGCACGCCGGTGGTGGCGATGCCGTGTGTGAACGCCGCGCTCGCCGCGCATCCGCAGTTCGAGCAGTCCTTGTCGGTGCTGCGCGGTGCGGGGGTGGACGTGCTGTGGGGTGAGGGCGGGTTCGTTCCCGGGGAGGTGGGCGCGGACACGCGGGCGCGTTTCCCCTGGCAGGCCGCGCTGGACGCGGTGGACCGGCGGGGCGCCGCCCGCCCTTGACCCCCGATCCCCGGAGCTGACCCCCGAGCCCCGCCGTTCGCCCGCGACTTGCGGCGTTCGGCCTCGGCTTCGGGGGTCGGGCCTTGTCCGGGGTCGGGCCTTGGTGTCCGGGGTCGGGCGTTGATGTCCGGGGTGGGGCGTTGATGTCCGGGGTGGGTGGCCGGGGGTGGGTCATTCGCCGGTGGCGCCGTCGATGGCTTCGCGCAGCAGGTCGGCGTGGCCGTTGTGGCGGGCGTACTCCTCGATCATGTGGGTCAGGATGTAGCGCAGTGAGTACTCCTGGTCGCCGTCGCGGCCGCGGGTGCCTGGATCGGCCGCGGGCGCGGCCGCGCCGCCGGCGCGGGCGGCCGGCGCCACCCCCCCCGCCCCGTCTGAGAAAAAAAAAATAAGCAGCCCGCCAAA
>NZ_JBHXRU010000136.1:6019-11862 GCF_042716255.1 Streptomyces sp. NPDC058662
GGCGGGTTTCTCCGTTTTTTTGGGGGTTTTGTTTTTGGGTCGGTTTGTCCGGGGGGGCGCGGGGGGGGCGGGGGGGGGGGGTGCGGGCGGGCGCGGCGACGGCGGCGCGGGAGCGGGCGCAGGCGTCCTCCCACCGGGCCAGGTCGTGGGCGGGGTCGGCGTCCTGGACGTGGAATGCGCTGGGCTGCCCGTCCGCACCGGACGGGCGGCGGCGGCGGGTGCCCTCGCCGCGCAGGGTGTCGTGGAACCAGCCGTGTTCGACCTCGGTGAGGTGGCGGACGAGTCCCAGGAGCGTCAGCCGGGAGGTGGGGACGGCCCTTCGCCGTAGCTGTTCGGTGTCCAGGCCCGCGCATTTCATCATGAGGGTGTCGCGCTGGCGTTGCAGGACGGTGGTGAGGGTCTGGTACTCGTCGCCGGTCAGGGCGGGTCGGGTGCGGCGGTCGTCGTTCATCGGGTGGTCCTCGCAGGGCGTGGTGGGCGGCGGGGGTGGTGGTCGGGTCATCGCCCGGGGGCGGTGGGCGGGGTGGGGCGCAGGGTGCGGAAGAAGGCGCGGATGTCGTCGACGAGGAGGTCGGGGACCTCCATGGCGGGGAAGTGGCCGCCGCGGTCGTAGGAGGTCCAGCGGGTGATGCGGTCGGTGCGGTCGGCGATGTGCCGCAGCGGGATGAAGTTGTCGTGGGGGAAGTCGGCGAGCGCGGTGGGGGTGGTGGAGGCGGGGGGCGGGGCCGCGTGGTAGTCGGCGTGGGCGCGTTCGTAGTAGAGGCGGGCGGCGGATCCGGCGGTACCGGTGAGCCAGTACAGGGTGACGTTGGTCAGGAGTTGGTCGCGGTCGACGGGGGTGGCGGGGTCGCTCCACTCGGTGAACTTCTCGCCGATCCAGGCCAGGAGGCCGGCGGGTGAGTCGTTGAGGGCGTAGGCGAGGGTCTGGGGGCGGGTGGCCTGGATGTCGGCGTATCCCTGGCGTTCGCGGGTCCAGGTGAGGTGGCGGGCGCGGGAGGCGAGGGTGCGGGCGCGTTCGGCGGGGCTCAGGGCGGCCAGTTCGGCGGCGGTGGGTTCGGTGGTGGCGCCGGCGCCGGGCAGCAGGTTCAGGTGGACGCCGAGCACCTCGCCGGGGTGGCGCCGGCCCAGTTCGCGGGAGATCGCCGCGCCCCAGTCGCCGCCCTGGACGCCGTAGGAGGGGTAGTCCAGGCGTTCCATGAGGGTGGCGAAGGCGCGGGCGACGCGGGTGAACTCCCAGCCCGTCTCGGTGGTGGGTCCCGACAGGGTGAAGCCGGGGATGCTGGGCAGGACGAGGTGGAAGGCGTCGGCGGGGTCGGCGCCGTGTGCGCGGGGGTCGCTCAGGGGGCCGGCGACCTGCTGGAACTCCACGAACGAGCCGGGCCAGCCGTGGGTCATCAGCAGGGGTGTGGCGTGGGGTTCGGGTGAGCGCAGGTGCGCGAAGTGCACCCGGGTCCCGTCGATGACGGTGGTGTACTGCGGCCAGGTGTTCAACCGGGCCGCGGCGCTGCGCCAGTCGTAGTCCCGGCTCCAGTAGTCGGCCAGTTCCCGCACCCGGGCCAGGGGCATCCCGTACGCCCATCCCACGCCGGGCAGTTCGTCGGGCCAGCGGGTGCGCCGCAGCCGCTCGGCGAGGTCGTCGAGGTCCGCCTGCGGCACCTCCAGGCGAAAGCGGGCCAGCTGCCGACCGGGGAGGCCGCCGGGGGCTTCGCCGGGGTTGCCGTCGAGGTCGTCCCTGAGGTTTTCGCCGAGGTTTTCGCCCATGGCTCTCACGATGCCAGGCGTCCGGGCCGGCGGGGCGGGTGGGGTTGTGGGAGCGGGAGTTGCTGTCGTGGTGAGGGATGCCGGGGGGGGAGTTGTCGCGGCGGTGGGAGTTGCGGGGGTGCTGGGGGTGCTGCGGGGTGGGGGTGTGGGAGGGGAAAGGGGGTGTTGTCGGGGCAAAGGGGGGTGCTGGTGTGCTTAAAAGTACTGGGTGACTGGTTTCTTTACGGGGGGCCGGGCTAGATTGGCCCCCGTACGGGCCGCCGTGGGGGCGGCTTCGCCGGGCTCTGCGCGTACCGCCGGGGGCACCGACCGACCGGGGGGACCGCACGTGGCGAGGGTCAGGCAGGAACGGGCCGAGGTCACCCGGCAGGCGATCCTCGACGGGGCCGCGGTCGCTTTCGACCGGTCCGGTTTCGAGGGCACGAGCCTGAGCGATGTCGTGCGCAACGCCGGTGTCACCAAGGGCGCCCTGTACTTCCACTTCCCGTCCAAGGAAGCTCTCGCCCGGACCTTGATGGACGAGCAGTTCCGGATTGCCGAGGGCCTCTCGGGGGTCGAGGAGCCCGGTCTGCAGACCGTCATCGACCTCTCCCACCAGATGGCTGAGGGTTTGCGCGACAACGTGCGGATCAGGGCGGGTATCCGCCTGGTGGTCGAGTTCGGTTCCTTCACCGACCCCGACCCGGCCCCGTACAACGCGTGGATCGACACCTGCCACGGCTGCCTGGTGCCCGCCCAGCGCGACGGCGATGTGCTGGCGCGCCTGGACGCGTACGACCTGTCGGCGTTCCTCGTCGGCTCGTTCACCGGCGTCCAGGTGACCTCGCACGTGCGTACCGGCCGCGCGGACCTCCACACCCGCCTGAGCGACCTGTGGACCTTCCTGCTGCCCGGCATCGTGCCCGCCGACCGCATCGACCGCTTCGAGGTGGCCGGCTCCCCCGCCCTGCGGGCGGCGCACTCCGACGCCGGCGCCCCCGCCACCCCCGGCGCCGCCTGACCGCGTGCCCAGGGCGGTCTCGCACACGCCGTGGCGAACCACGGGGGTGCTCGCTACGGCGTGTGCGAGACCGCCCTGGGCACCACCCCCCGACAGGGCGGCGGCGGTGCGGGCACGCCCCCCCGGGTCGCGCCCGACCCGGCACCCGCGCGACCTGATCCCCGCACCCGGCCGCGTACCCGCACGGCTGGGGGCCTGCGACTGTGCCTGGCCTCCGCGTGCCTGTGGCCGCCGGGGGCCCGGCGTGGCGCCTGCACGGCTGCGCGCCTGCGCCTGTGCCTGGCTGCGTGCCTGCTGCCCGGGGCTGGGGGCCGGGGTCCAGGGCGCGGGGCCTGTGCCTGGCTGCGTGCCCGCGCTCGCCCTCGTACTCCCCCGCTTTCGTACGCCCACTCCGGCTCCCACTCCCGCTCCCGCGCGCCGCCGTCGCACCCCGCCCCGTACGCGTACCCGCGCCCGCGCGCTCGCGCGCCCGGTAGTCCCGGCCGCGCTCCCCCGCCCGGTGTGCGCGGGCTCGTGCCCGCTCGCGCTCGTGCTGCTCGTGAGGCGGGGACGGGTGTATTCCCTTGGGGTGGGGCGTGGTTGGCGGTGTTCGCCCGAAATGGGAGCCGGGGTGGGGTGGGGGCGGGGAAGGGAGGGAGTGGGGTTTCGGCCGCTGTTTTCAGCCAGTGTTTTCCTGGTGCGGGTTTCTGGTTCTCAGGCGGGCCCGGTGGGCGGCGGCGCTGGCGCGGTTTCCGCAGATGTGGGGGCTGCAGAATCGGCGGGACTGATTTCGGGAGACGTCGACGAATACTTCGGCGCAGCGGTGTCCGACGCAGATGTGCAGGCGGCTCGTTCCGGTGGCGGTGACGACGGCGAGCAGGCCCATGGCGGCGTTGACCGCGTACTGGTCCACGGGTGGGGAGGCGGGGTCGGCGATGTGCAGGTGCCAGGGTCCCCCGTCGTGGCGGGTGTAGTGGGGCTGGCTGCGGTGACCGGCCAGGATGTCGTTGAGGAGGGTGACGGCGGTGGTCTCGTCGGGGGCGGCGAAGACCTCGCGCAGGGCGGGGCGCAGGGCGCGTGCGTGTTCGAGGTCGCGTGGGGTGGGGAGCGTGTCGAGGCGGATGCCGTGGGTGACGAGGAGGTCCGCGAGGGCGGCCGCGTCCGGCATTTTTTCCGTTTCGCGCACGATGTTATAGGTGTTGACCAAATCTTCGGCCCATGCCACTGGATCTTCGAGGTAACTAGCAAACATCACCATGGCTCCGTACTATTGGTCTCGCTTCCCGTTCCGAGGTGGAGGGCCAATGGATTCCCAAGAGGCATTACCCGCTCCCGTCCCCGCGACTGAAGGATATTCCCCACCGCCGGGATTTCGTCAGGAGTGGTTGCTCGGACTGCGCATGGCGGTCCCGCTGGCCGTCGCGGTGTTCGGGTTCGCGGTGTCCTTCGGGGTGGTGGCGCGGGCCGCGGACATGGGAATCGTGGCGCCGATCGCGATGTCGTTGACGACGTTCGCGGGGTCCGCGCAGTTCGCGGCCGCGTCGGTGCTGGGGACCGGTGGCGGGATCGCGGCCGCGATCGTGGCGGCGGTGCTGCTGAACTCCCGTTACCTGCCGATCGGGATCAGTGTGGCGCCGGCGATGACGGGGGGTGTGCTGAAACGGTTCGCTTCGGCGCAGCTGGTCGTCGACGAGTCGTGGGCGGTGGGCCATCTGGGCGGGGGCCGCTACTCCCGCGGCCGGCTGCTGGGCGCGGGGACGTTGGTGTACTGCGCGTGGGTGGGCGGGACTGCGGTGGGGGTGCTGGGTGCGCAGTACCTGGGTGATCCCTTGCGGTTCGGGCTCGATGTGGTGTCGCCGGTGTTGTTCCTGGCGCTCCTCAAGGGGCAGATCAGTGACCGTCGTTCGCTGGTGTGCGCGATGTTGGGTGTGGCGATCGCCCTGGTGCTGATGCCGTTCGCGTCGCCGGGTGTGCCGTTGATCGCGGCGACCGCCGCCTGTCTGCTGGGGCTGAGGAAGCGATGAACGGGGTTTGGCTGGCGGTCCTTTTGGTGGGCGCCGTCTCGATGGGCCTCAAAGCGGCGGGGCCGGTGCTGCTGGGCGGCCAGGAGCTGCCCGACCGGATGCGTACTGTCGTGGCGTTGATGGCTCCCACCCTGCTGGCCGCGCTGATCGCCACCCAGGTGTTCGGCGACGGGCAGGGCCTGACGGTGGACGCGCGGGCGGTGGGACTGGCCGTGGGCGCGTTCGGTGTCTGGCGCAAGTGGCCCACGCTCCTCGTGGTATTCCTGGGCGCGCTGGCCACCGCGTTGACCCGGCTGGCCGCCGGATGAGAAGGGACACCCCCATGACCGGGAACCACACCACCGGCCGGGTATGGCCGACCGCCGCCCTGTGGGACGCGGGCCTGCGCCTGGGCCACACCCTGACCCTGCCTCCCCTGCCGCTGCGGCCCGCGGCTGCCGGGATGCGCCTGTCGGGGCCGCTGCGCAGGGTGCCCCACACCCACGGTGTCGCCTCCATCCTCGACGCCCTCGACGCCTCCGCGCCCGGCGACGTCCTGCTCATCGACAACCAGGGCCGTACCGACGAGGCGTGCGTCGGCGACCTCGTCGCCATCGAGGCCCGCCTCGCCAAGATCGCCGGGATCCTGGTGTGGGGCTGCCACCGCGACAGCGACGACCTCGCCGTCATCGGCCTGCCCGTCTTCAGCCTCGGCCCCTGCCCCGCCTCACCCACCCCCCGCCCCGCCCCCACCGACACGGGTCCGGGCGCCAGGGGCGCGGCCGGTACGGGTGGGGCGGGTACGGGGGCGGCGGGCGGGGGGTCGGGGCAGGCGTTCAAGGCCGTCGACGGCGACATCGCCGTCGCCGACTCCGACGGCCTCGTCCTGATCCCCGCCGCCGCCCACCACGACATCCTCGACACCGCCCGCACCATCGTCCAGGCCGAACAACACCAGGCCAACCAAGCACTCGGCGGCATCAGCCTCCGCGAACAACTGCGCTGGCACGACTACCAGGAACAACGCCGCACCGACCCCACCTACACCTTCCGCGCCCACCTCACCCGCATCAACGGCGCACTCGAATAACCCCCCGCCC
>NZ_JBHXRU010000136.1:11961-13493 GCF_042716255.1 Streptomyces sp. NPDC058662
TGCTGCCGGGACCTCCACCGCCACCGCGGCGGGTGCGCCCGGCGGCAGTCCGGGCGGACATCCGTACGCCGCCGGGGCCCCCACACCGGCCCCCCGCCCACAGGTACGCGGGCACGAGCACCCGGCGCGGGATACGCGGGCACGAGCACCCCGGCGCGGGGTACGCGGTACGCGAACGCGGTTACCGGCACCGGGGCCGCGCTCGGCGCCGGTGGCGTGCCCGAGCTCCCGCAGCAGGACCTTGGGGGCAGCCCGGCCCCCTCACGGCGGTTCCCGTTCCCCGCCGGGGCCGGGGGCGGGAAAGCCCGGAGGGCCCGAGGTCGGCGAGACCAGGAAGCCGTGGGACGCAGGGCCGGGGGCCGGCCGGCCCCCGGGCCCGCCGGCCGCTGGACCCCGGCCTCCTGGCCTCCCCCGGCCTCCCCGGCCTCCCCTGGCCTCCCCAGGCTCCCCGGGCTCCCCGGGCTCCCCGGCCCGCCGGTCTCCTGGTCGCGGCCCGGGTGGGTGCGGGGGTGACAGGTGGGCGGCCCGGGAGGGGTGCGGGCGAACAGGGTGGGCGGCCCCGGGAGGGGTACAGGCGGACAGGTGGGCGGCCCGGGAGGGGTACGGGCGGACAGGGTGGGCGGTGCGGGGGCGGTGCGGGGGCTGGGGGCCCGTGAGGGTTACAGGTGGGCGCGGGTGAAGGCGACCTGGCGGCGGAAGACCTCCACCCGTTCCTCGACCCCCGTCATGCTGTGCCCGGCACCGTGTTCGTGGAACTCCACCACCACCCCCCGCTCCCGCAGCCGCTGCGCGTACGCGCGGGCCTGCCCGATCGGGCAGCGCGCGTCGTTGACACCCGCGCTGATGAACACCGGTACCCGTACCCGGTCCGCGTACGTCGACGGCGACGCGTCCCGGTACCGCTCGGGCACCTGCGCCGGCGAGCCGCCGAACAGGGCCCGATCCAGTGCCTTGATGTCCTCCATCACGCCCTCGTGCGCCGCCGCGCAGTCCGCGACCGGCGCCCCCGCCAGGGCGAGCGCCCAGTCCTGCGGCCGCGTCCCCACCGCCAGCAGCGCCAGGTAGCCGCCCCAGGACGAACCCGACACCACCAGCCGGCCCGGATCGGCGACCTTCTGCTCGATCACCCAGCGCCGTACCGCGTCCACGTCCTCCAACTCCGTGTGCCCCACCCGCTCGCGCAGCGCCGCCGTCCACGCCCGCCCGTACCCGGTGGAACCCCGGTAGTTGACCCGCACCACCGCGAACCCCTCGTCCGTCCACGCCGCGACCTGCGGATCGAAGGCGTCACGGTCGTGGTCGTCGGGCCCGCCGTGCAGCACGAACACCGTCGGGTACGGGCCCTCCCCCACCGCCGGGACACTCAGCAACGCGTGGACCGGGCCCCCCGGCCCCTGCACCCACACCTGCCGCGAACGACCCGCCAGCGGCGGTACTTCACCCGCCGGGAACCCGGGCTCCTCCTCACCCAACGCCGTGAACACCGGCGGATGCGCCGAGTCGGACCACAGCATCCACACCCCGCCCCCCGG
>NZ_JBHXRU010000137.1:0-13337 GCF_042716255.1 Streptomyces sp. NPDC058662
GGGGCCCGCAAGATCCTAGATCTGTCGGGCCCCATCCCCATGCGGGGACGTCACCAGTAGTGGCGTCGGCCGCCGACCGCGTGTCCCACCGAGCCCAGGATCCACAGCACCGCTCCGACCACGAGCAGGATGATCCCGATGGTCCACAGGATGGAGATTCCGGTCAGGAATCCGATGAGCAGAAGGATGAGTCCGGCGAAGATCATGGTGTGCCCCTCGTTCCTCTGGAGGAATTCGGCGGAACAGCGGAACCGCCGTGGCGTCCGAAGCGCGTCTACCCCGCGAGGTCGGTTCCTATCGCCGTCGACTCCACGGATTCCGTCGTCTCGACGCCGATGTCCGCGTGATCCGCGCGTCTCCTCGGGCATGACGTTCCACTCGCGCCATACGACGGATCTTCCTCAGGTTTTGCGGGGAGGGGTACGGGCAGCCGCCCCGGGAGAGACCCCTGACCACGAGGAGGCGGGCAGTCATGGACGAGCAGGGCGGCGCCGGAGGTGTACCTCCGCACGACGGACACGACTCCGGACGGACCGAACGGGAGCGGCACCACGGCGAGAAGCGGACAGACGCGGCGGACACGGACGAGGCGAGCCGCCTCGACCGGCCGGAGCCGGGCCGGGGTCCGGGAAAGGGCCGGGGGCCGAGCCGGAATCCTGGTTCGGGCGAGCGGGACGCGCGCTGGGTGGGACCGCGGGACGAACAGGAAGAAACCAAGCACCAGGAGTAGGCGTCGTACGCCCACCGCACGCTCAACGGCACCCTTGCCGCCTGCGCTGGCAGGCGGCAAGGGTGCCCGTCTGCGGGCCCGCTCTCCGACCGCTCAGGCGGCCAGGGGCGCCGTGGGCATGCCCGCCCCGTCGCGGAGGCCCGCCAGGAATTCCTCCACCGCTTCCACCGCCGTGTGCGCCGGCCGCCAGTCGAGTTCCTCGCGCGCCCGCGAGCTGTCCATCAGCGGCAGCCGCAGCACGGCGTCGAAGAGGTCGGGGGACGCGGGGACCAGGTGGAGCCGCCAGGCCGCGGCCAGAGCCGCCCGGACGGGGGCCGTCGGTACGGAGAGCGGGCGCGCCCGCAGGATCCCCGCCAGGACCCGCGCGTCCAGTGGCGGTTCGGCCGCGAGGTTGAACGGCCCGCGCACGGGGCGGCTGGCGGCGGACAGGTAGGCGGCGGCCGCGTCGTCCGTGTGCAGAGCCTGGAAGGTCAGCCCGGCGAGTTCGGGTACGGCCGGGATCAGGCCGGGGCGTACGAGCCGCCCGGGCAGGAGCCGGCCCGCGAAGATCCGCCGCTGCTCGGAGGCGGCGGTCCGCTTGAAGAGGAACGCCGGGCGCATGCGGACGACCCGGAGTCCGGGGTGGGACTGCTCGAATGCGTCGAGGACGCGCTCCAGGTAGGCCTTCTCGCGGGTGTACGCGGCCTGCGGCCACCCGTGGGTGGGCCAGGACTCGTCGACCGCGCGGTCCTTGGGGCCGGGCGAGTACGCGCCGACGGACGAGGCGTGGATCAGCGCGGGCACCCCGGCGGCGGCAACGGCTTCGAAGACGCGCACACTGCCCAGGACGTTGGTGCTCCACGTCTGGACGGGGTGGTGCGTCGGCTGGAACTTCCAGGCGAGGTGGATCACCGCGTCCGCCCCGGCGAACAGCGGCACCAGGTCCGGGCCGTCCGGTTCGATGTCCGCGGCGGCCCAGGCCGTCTTGGCGGGCCGCCACCGCGGGACCCGGCGGGCGATGCCGAGCACCGAGCCGACGGCGGGGCTGTCGGCGCAGGCCTGCACCACGCTGGTGCCGACGTTTCCGGTTGCTCCGACCACCACGACCCGTAGGCCGTCGTCGGCGGATTCCATGGGGCTGGGCCGGGTGGTCATACGGAGCTCCCGTCGGTCGCACCGGAACGGCTTCGGTCAGCGGGACCGGGCGCGGTCGGGGCCGGTCTCGCCGGTACGGAGCGCCTAACCCGCATCGCCCCCCGCAAACCCCGGCACGCGGCGTTCCGGTCGAGGCGCGCGACGACGGGGGTGGGGCCTCCGTCGCCGCGGGCGCATGAAACCGGCGGGTTGAAGCATGCGGAAGGGATGGAATGCGTGGTGTACGGGAACCAGTCGGACCGGACGGAGACGGTGGAGTGCGACCTTGAGGAGGAGGTCTGCCAGCTGGTGCTCAAGCGGTTGCGGGAGCTGGACGAGGGCGAGTTCGGATGGGTGCGCCTGGTCGACCCCTCCGAGGACGAGCTCGCGCAGCTGGCCGACGACCTGGGTCTGCACCCCCTGGCGGTCGAGGACGCGGTGCAGGCGCACCAGCGTCCCAAGCGGGAGCGCTACGGCGACGTCCTGGCCGTCGCCCTGAAGACCCTCTGGTACGTCGAGGAGGAGTCGGCGGTGGAGACCGGCGAGATGATGCTCTTCGTGGGCCCCCGTTACGTCCTCACCGTGCGGCACGGAGAGGTGGATCCCTGCCCCGAGGCCGCCCGTCGGCTCGACGCCGACCCGGACATGCTGCGGTTCGGGCCGCGGGCCGTTCTGCACGCCGTCCTGGACGTGGTCGTCGACGCGTACGGTGAGGCCGCCGACACGGTGCGCGCCTCGCTCGACCGGCTGGAGGACCAGGTCTTCTCCTCCTCCCGCGTGGACCACACCGAGCGCATCTACTCCCTGAAGCGCGAGGTCCGCGAGTTCCGGGACGCGGTGCAGCCGCTCGTTCCGGTGCTGCACGGGCTCGTGGGCGCGCTCGGCGAGGAGGAGCACCCGACAAAGGCCCTGCCTTACTTCCGTGACGTGGCGGACCACCTGCACCGCACCGATATCGAGGTGCGGACCCTCGACGAGCTGCTGACCTCGGTACTCGACGCCCAGCAGGCCCGGGTGGGCACCTGGCAGAACGACGACATGCGGCGCATCTCGGCGTGGGCGGCGATCTTCGCCATCCCGACGATGGTCGCCGGGGTCTACGGGATGAACTTCGAGCACATGCCCGAGCTCGGCTGGACGTACGGGTATCCGCTGGCGGTCTGCCTCATGGCGGCGGCGTCGGGCGCCCTCTACCGCGCCTTCCGCCGCAACGGCTGGCTGTAGGCCCCGGGCGGGGTCGCAATTCGCTGGCGGGCTCCGGCGCACTCATATGATCATGGGCCGTATGACTGATCAACCCGCACGGTGGACCCAGGCGACCGTATACCCGGACATGTGGACAGACCCGGCCGACGACCCCCGCGAGAAGGAGGGCGCCGGCCCGGAGGGCGAGCTCGCCACGGTCCAGAGCTTCCTGCGGGACTACCGGCTGACCCTGCGGATGAAGTGCGAGGGCCTGGACCCGGAGCAGTTGGCCCGCCGGTCGGTGCCGCCGTCGACGCTGTCGCTGCTCGGTCTGCTCCGGCACCTGGCCGAGGTGGAACGGGACTGGCGCAACTGGATCACCGACGGGGAGCCCGAGCCGAAGCTGTACGGCGACGGGGGCGACTTCGGCGGGGTCGTGGCGGAGCAGGCCGCGGTCGACGCCGCGTACGCGGACCTGGAGCGTGAGCAGGCGGCGACGGACGCGGTACTGGCCCAGCACCCGGATCTCGGTGAGCGTCTGGGTCGGGAGGACATCACGGGCCGGGAGCTGATGGTGCACAGGGTCGAGGAGTACGCGCGCCACTGCGGGCACGCCGATCTGCTGCGCGAGTGCATCGACGGACGAGTCGGCCAGTAGCGCCGGTCGCCGGTGCGTCGGCCCGCGCCCGGGGTCGGCGTCGGCGTCGGCGTCGCCAGCACCGTGTCCACGCCGTGGAGCATCCGGCAGGGCAGCGAAGCGGGGAGCCGCAACCGGGGGGCGAAATCAGGACGACCTCGCGCGCTCGGGGTTGGTGTGCGGACGGGGCCTTGTCGAGGGCAGGTCGGCGGGTGGGTCCGCAAGCCGCAACTCCGTTGTTCCGAAGCTGAGTTTCCGGGACGATCACCTCCCGCTCGTCGTGCTGGTGCGGGCGTAGGTCGGCCCCGCGCTGCGTACGGTGGAGGCGGGCACGGGGTCGACCGCCGCACGGAGCCGCCGGGGTCGGAGTCGCGACCACGTACACCCTCGGGACCGCGCGGAATGCGCGACGCACACCGAGGCGCCGCGCCGGTGAAGGCGCGGCGGTCCGCGGCGGGGACGCGGCGGTGGAGCCGCGCGAACGCAAGGGTGAGGACCGGACGGCAGCTCCCGGATCGGCCCGTCGCAGGGGGCGGCCGAGCGGCCGGGCCGCCGACCGCGCCGGCCCGCAGGCCGGGTCGGCCGCGCACCCAACCCGTACGGCATTTCCGGCCGCGTGGACGGCGGTAGCCGCCGCCAGGAGAGAAGCGCCCCGATGCGGGCAATGGCGCAGGCCAAGGCGGTGGGAGCGGGCCCGCACATGCGGATAGCACGGCGATCTCGAAGCGGCCAAAAGCCAATGGCCCGTACCTGCACGGTCGTTGACAGTCAGCGGCGACCCCCGCACGATGCAACGCGGCATGACGGTGTTACCGGCGAGTCACTCGGGACGGGTGTCCCGCCGGAGCGGTGTGCGCGAACCCCGGCCACCCCCTCTGACCTGCCTGGATCCTCGCCGCGCCGTCGGATCCTCGCCGCGCCGTCCGTCGACCGCCGTCGGCACGGTGCACGGTCCGCCCGGCCTGTTTCGCGCTGCCGTTACCCAGCCCGTCGGCTCCGTCCGTCCGTTCCGCCAGCCCGATACGTTCCGCCAGCCCCGTCCGCTCCGCCAGCCCCGTCCGTTCCACCCCGTCCGTCACCCCGCCCGTTCCGCTTGACCGTTCGGCCTGTCAGGAGCGCCTGTGACCCCCCAGCCGGCCCGTTCCACCGTCCGCGACCTCGTCGTCGCGCTCAGCCCGTTCGAAGAGCCCAATCCCCGGCTCGTCGTGGCCGCCGAACGCGCCGGCGCCCTCGGTCTGCTCGACCTCGGCACAGACGCCGGCCGGGCCCGCGAGGCCCTCTCGGAAACGGCGAGATCCCTGCGGCAGCCCTACGGCGTACGCGTGCCCGTCGGCTGCCCCCTCCGGCCGGACGAGCTGCCGGCGGAGGTGGACACCGTACTTCTGGCGGATCCGGCCCAGCACGCGAGCCCCGCCGCCTGGGCGGCCGGTGGCGCCCGACGGGTCTGGGCCGAGGCGACCAGCTCGCGGGAGGCGGTGGCCGCCGTGGCCGCCGGGGCGGACGCGGTCGTCGCGAAAGGGCACGAGGCGGGCGGACGGGTCGGCGAGTTGACGGCGTTCGTCCTGCTGCAGCGGCTGCTGGCGGACCCGGACGTGACCGTACCCGTCCTCGCCCAGGGCGGGATCGGCCCGCACACGGCGGCCGCCGCCGTCGCGGGCGGCGCCGCGGGTGTGCTGCTCGACGCCCAACTCGCCCTCACCACCGAGGGCGAGGCCGCCCTCCCCGCGGCGGTCGCCGCCGCCCTGCGCGCGATGGACGGCAGCGATACCGAGGTCGTCGCGGGCCGTCGGATCTTCACGCGCCCCGACGCGACCCCGCCGGATCCCGCGGGACCGGCCGCCCGTCCCGGCGCACGTCCGTCGCGCGTCCACGCCCTGCCCCTCGGTCAGGACGGCGCCTTCGCCGCCCGCCTCGCCGAGCGCCACCGCACCACGGGCGGCGTCGTCCAGGCCGTCCGCGAGGCGGTTGCCACCCACGTGGACGCCGCCGTGCGGACCGCGCCGCTCCGGCCGCGGGCCGCGGCCCCCCACCTGCCCGTGGCCCAGGGCCCGATGACCCGGGTCAGCGACCGGGCCGCCTTCGCCGAGGCCGTCGCGGACGCGGGCGGGGTCCCGTACCTGGCGCTCGCCGTCATGCCCGGCGCCGAGGTCCGCACCCTGCTCGCCGAGACGGCCGGGCGCCTGGGCTCCCGGCCCTGGGGCGTGGGCCTGCTCGGTTTCGCGCCGCCCGAGCTGCGAGCGGCGCAGCTGGCCGAGGTGGCCGCGGTCCGCCCGCCGTACGCGATCATCGCGGGCGGGCAGCCCGCCCAGGCGGCCCCGCTGGAGGCGGCGGGCACCCGTACGTACCTGCACGTCCCCTCCCCCGGCCTGCTGGAGCGGTACCTCGCCGAGGGCGCCCGGCGGTTCGTGTTCGAGGGGCTGGAATGCGGCGGACACGTCGGACCCCGGTCCTCCTTCACCCTGTGGGAGGAGCAGATCGACCGGCTGCTGGCCCATGAGGACGCGCCGGCGCTGGACGTCCTGCTCGCCGGCGGGATCCACGACGAACGGTCGGCCGCCATGGCCGCCGTCGCCGCGGCGCCGCTCGCCGAGCGGGGCGCCCGGATCGGGGTGCTGATGGGCACCGCCTACCTCTTCACCTCCGAGGCGGTGGCCGCGGGTGCCGTACTGCCCGGTTTCCAGGCCGCCGCCGTCGCCTGCGAGGCGACCGTCCTGCTGCGGACCGCGCCGGGGCACGCCACCCGGTGCGCCGCGACCGAGTACGCCGACACCTTCGAGGAGGCCCGGCTGCGGCTGGCCCAGGACGGCGCGAGCCCGCGCGAGGTGTGGGAGGAGCTGGAGCGGCTCAACCTCGGGCGGTTGCGCGTCGCCAGCAAGGGGCTGCGGCACGGGAGCGCCGGGCCGGTGCCGGTGGGCGAGGAGGAGCAGCGGCGCGACGGCCTGTTCATGCTCGGCCAGGCCGCGACCGCGCGGTCGGCCACCACCACGGTCGCCGCCCTGCACGCGGAGGTGACGGAGGGGGCGTGCGCCTTCGTGGAGCGCCGGGCGCGCGAACTCGCCCCGGCCGCACCGCCCGTGCCGGAACCCGCCGCGCCGTTGGACATCGCGATCGTCGGCATGGCCTGCGCGTATCCGGGCGCGGGCGATATGGCCGACTTCTGGGCGAACGTCGTAGCGGGCCGGGACGCGGTCACCGAGGTGCCGCGGGACCGGTGGGATCCCGCGCTCCACTACGACCCCGACCCCGCCCGTGCCGGGGAGCGCACCCCCTCCCGGTGGGGCGGATTCCTGCCTCCCGTACCGTTCGACGCGCTCGCGCACGGCATCCCGCCGTCCTCGCTGTCCGGGATCGACCCGGTCCAGCTGCTCGCTCTGGAGATCGCCGGCCGGGCCCTCACGGACGCCGGGTACGGGGGCGGACGCGTATACGACCGTTCGCGCACGTCGGTGGTGTTCGGCGCCGAAGCGGGCACGGACCTCGCCGGTGCCTACGGGTTCCGCGCGCTGTACCCCGGCTACCTCGGGGAGCTGCCGCCGGACCTGGACGGCCAGCTGCCGAGGCTGACGGAGGACTCCTTCCCCGGGGTCCTGGCCAATGTCATCGCCGGCCGGATCGCCAACCGGCTCGACCTCGGCGGCGCGAACTGCACCGTCGACGCGGCCTGCGCCTCGTCCCTCGCCGCGCTGGACCTGGCCTGCCGCCAACTCCGCTCGGGGGACAGCGACATGGTGCTGTGCGGCGGAGCGGATGTGCACAACGGCATCAACGACTACCTGATGTTCGCCTCCGTACGGGCCCTGTCCCCCACCGGCCGGTGCCGCCCCTTCGCTGCGGACGCCGACGGGATCGCGCTGGGCGAGGGGGTCGCCGCGGTGGTGCTCAAGCGGCTGGAGGACGCGCGGCGCGACGGTGACCGGGTGTACGCGGTCGTCAAGGCCGTCGGCGCGTCCAGCGACGGGCGCTCCCTCGGGCTCACGGCGCCCCGGCCCGACGGCCAGCGGCGCGCCCTGGAGCGGGCCTACGCGCGGGCGGGCGTCTCACCCGCCGAGGTGGGGCTGGTCGAGGCCCACGGCACCGGCACGGTGGTCGGCGACGGCACGGAGCTGGGGGTGCTGACCGCTCTGTTCGACGCCGCCGGGAACGCGGGCTGCTCCCTCGGGTCGGTCAAGTCGCAGATCGGGCACACCAAGTGCGCGGCCGGCCTGGCGGGGCTGATCAAGGCCGCGCGGGCGGTCCATGCGGGGGTACGGCCGCCGACCCTGCACCTCGACCGCCCGCATCCGGACTGGCGGGCGGACGAGGGGCCGTTCTTCTTCGACGCCGAGGCCCGGCCGTGGGCGGTGCCGGCGCGGCGGCGGATCGCGGGCGTGAGCGCCTTCGGCTTCGGCGGTACGAACTACCACGCCGTACTGGCCGGTTGCGAGGACGAACCCCCGCACGGGCTGGACGCCTGGCCCGCGGAGCTGTTCTGCTTCCGCGGCGCCGACCACCGTGCGGCGGGGCGCGCGATGGAACGGCTGGCGGCCCGGTTGGCGGAGAACGACGGCGCGGGGCGGCCCTGGCCGCTGCGCGACCTGGCCGCCGAGACGGCCTCCTCGGCGACCGGGCCCGTGCAGGTCTCGGTGATCGCCGAGAACCTGGACGACCTCGCCGCCAAGCTGGCGCGGGCCCGCGCCTTCGCCGAGGGCGAAGGGGTGCGCGTACGGGCCGCGCGGGCCGAGCCCGGGCAGGTGGCGTTCCTCTTCCCCGGGCAGGGCAGCCAGCGCCCGGGGATGCTCGCGGACCTGTACGTCGCGTTCCCGCGACTGCGGATGCTGCTGGACGAGGCTCCGCCGGAGGTGGTCGCGGCGATGTTCCCGCCCGCGGCGTTCACCCCGCGGGAGCGGTCGCGGCAGCGCTCCGCGGTCACCGACACCCGCGTCGCCCAGCCCGCGCTGGGGCTCGCGGGTGCAGCCGCGCACCTGCTGCTCGGTTCGCTCGGCGTCCGGCCGGACTGCGCCGCGGGGCATTCGTACGGGGAGTTGACCGCGCTGTGGGCGGCGGGCTGCCTCGACACGGCGGCGCTGCTGCGGCTGAGCGCCCGGCGGGCTTCGGCCATCCTGGGGGCCGCCGGCGCGGACCCCGGGGCGATGGCGGCGGTGACGGCCGGTCCCGAAGAGGTACGCGACATCGCGGCGCGGGCGGGATGCGTCGTCGCCAACCACAACGCGCCCTCCCAGTGCGTGATCTCGGGCCCGACGGCGGCCGTGGAAGCGGCGCTCGCCGCCCTGGGCGCCGCCGGGCTGCGCGGCGAGCGCATCCCGGTGGCCTGCGCCTTCCACAGCGAGGTCGTGGCGGGCGCGGTGGACGGGCTCGCCGCCGAACTCGCCGGGACCGCTGTAGCGGGGCCCGCCGTCCCGGTCTGGTCCACCGCCACAGCCCGGCCGTACCCCGCCGATCCCGCAGAAATACGCGCGATGCTGGCCCGGCAGGTGGCCGAGCCCGTCCGCTTCGTGGACCAGATCGAGGCCATGTACGCGTCAGGGGTGCGGACGTTCGTCGAGGCCGGGCCGGGCCGGGTGCTGACGGCCCTGGTCGCCAGGATCCTGGGCGACCGCCCGCACACCGCGGTCGCCGTCGACGTGCCGGGCGAGCCGGGCCTGCCGCGGTTGCTCGCCGCGCTCGCGGAGCTGGCGGCGGCCGGGGTGCCCGTCGATCCGGAGGCCCTGTTCAGGGGCCGGACGTCGCGGCTGCCCGAGCGGGCTCCGCGCCGTCCCGGTTGGCTGGTCGACGGCCATCTGGTGCGCACGGCCGACGGAGCGCCGGTCGCGGGCGGCCTGCGCCCGGCCAGGCGCGTGCCGCAACCGCAGCCGCAGCCGCGGGCCGCTGGCGCGGTGGACCGCCGCGAGGAGACCGTACTGGAGTACCTGCGCGGGGCGCGGGAGCTGGTGGCCGCCCAGCGCGAGGTCCTGCTGGGCTACCTCGGCGCGGGGGCGCCTGCGGCGACGCCGCGTCCGGCGGCGGAGGGCGCGGCTATGGCCGAGGGCGGGGTCGCGGCGGTGGCCCGGGTCGGGGCGGAACTTGACCCGGCGGCCGGGGTCGGGACGGAGCAGGACGCGGCGGTCCCCGCCGCACGGGGGCCGCTGGGCCGGGAGCAGGTCATGGACGCGGTCCTGGAGATCGTCCACAGCCGTACCGGCTACCCCAGGGACATGCTGGACCCCGACCTCGACCTGGAGGCGGACCTCTCGGTCGACTCCATCAAGCGTGTGGAGATCGTGGGGGCCCTGGCCGATCGGATCGGTTTGCCCCGGCAGTCCGACGGTGCGGCGGAGTCGGCCGTCGAGGAACTGTCCCGGATCAAGACCCTCCGCGGGATCGTGGACTGGATCGAGGCCCGGGAGTCCGCCGTCCCCGAACCCGCCGCTGCCCCGGCGGCGGCCGCTCCCCCGGGCGGACCCTCCGTCCCGGTGCAGGCCGCGGCAGCGGCACCGGCACCCGTTTCGGGGGTGCCCGGTGGGGCGCTCGTACGCCGACCGGTCCGGTTCCGCGTCGAGACGGTTCCCGTCGGGCCTCCCGCCGCGGGCGAGTTGGCGGGGGCGCTGGCCGGCCGGTCCTTCGCCGTGGTCGGCGGCGGCCTGGGGGTGGGGCCCGTACTCTCGGCGCTGCTGGAGTCCCACGGGGCCCAGGTCCGCACCGTGTCCGCGGACCGTTCGCCGGGCACGGATGCGGTGGCCGGCCTGGGCGGCGTGGACCGCATCGACGGCCTGGGCGGCGTGGATGGCCTGGTGGATCTGAGCGCTCTGCGTCCCGGGCCGGACCCGGTACTGCCCGAGGCGTTCGCGAGGTTGCGCGCGGCCCTGGTCGGCGGGGTGCGGTGGCTGGTGGTCGCGACCGCGTCGGGCGGGACATTCGGGCACGGTCCGGCCGCGCCCGATCCCGTCGCGGGGCTCGGGCTGCGCGGATTCGCCCGCAGCGCCGCGCTCGAATGCCCGGGGACCCTCGTACGGGCCGTGGACGTCGACCCCAAGGACCGGCCGGAACGCATCGCCGCGCATCTGCTGGCGGAACTGTGCGCCTCGGACGACCTGGTGGCCGTCGGTTACACGAACGGCTCGCGTACGGTCCTGCGCACCGTACCGGCGCCGCTCGCGGACTCCGCTCCCCCACCGGTGCCGCTGGACCGCGACAGCGTGGTCCTGCTCACCGGCGGGGCCCGCGGCATCACCGCGCGCGTCGCCCTCGCGCTGGCCCGTGCCTCGGGCTGCCACATCGAGCTCATCGGCCGCACTCCCCCGCCCGAGGCCGCCGAGGACCCGGCCCTCAGCTCGGCACACGACCGCGTGGCCCTGCGCGCCGCACTGATCGCCGGGGGGCTGCGCACCCCGGCGGAGATCGAGACGGCCGCGTCCGGGGTCCTGGCCGCCCGCGAGATACGGGAGACCCTGCGCGCGCTGGACGGTACGGCGGCGTCGGTCCGCTACCACTGCGCCGACGTCACCGACGAGGAGGCGGTACGCGCGGTCGTGACCCGCGTCCGGGCCCGCCACGGCAGGCTCGACGGGATCGTGCACGGTGCGGGCCTGCTCCGGGACTCGCTCCTGCGCGACAAGGACCCGAGAACCTTCGCCGACGTCTTCGCGACCAAGGTGGACGGGGCCCGCCACCTCGCCGCCGCGCTCGCCGACGAAGGCGCGGCAGCGGGGCCCGCCCCGGGTTTCCTGGCCCTGTTCGGCAGCGTCGCCGGGGTGTACGGCAACCGCGGGCAGAGCGACTACGCGGCTGCCAACGACGCCCTGGACACCCTGGCCCACGCCTGGACCGGCGCCTTCCCCGGGCGCGTGCTGGCCGTCGACTGGGGCCCGTGGGCCGCGGCGGCGGGCGGCATGGTCACGCCGGAACTGGAGCGCGCGTACGCGCGGCGCGGCATCGCGCTCATCGATCCGGACGCGGGCGCGCAGGCCTTCCTGGCGGAACTGGCCCACGGCACGGATCCGCAGGTCGTCCTGATGGCGGACGCGGACGCGGACACCCGCACCCGCCCCGGCACGGACCCCGGCCCGCCCGCGGGCCCCGACCCCCGCAGGGACCCCGGCCCGTCCGCGGGTCCGGGCGCGCGTGCGGACGGGGACGCCACCGGGCGGGAGGCCCGCCGTGGCTGAACCGCGTCCGACGGATGCCGCGATCGTCGGCATGGGCGCCGTGTTCCCCGGCGCCGGCGACCTCTCCGCCTACCGGCACAACCTGTTCACCGGTGTCGACGCCATCACCGACGTACCGCCGGGGCGCTGGGACCCCGAGGTGTACTACGCCCCCGACGGGCCGCCCGGCAGTGACCGCTTCTACTGCCGGCGGGGCGGCTTCGTCGACGACCTCGCCGCCTTCGACCCCACCCGGTTCGGCATCATGCCGGCCGCCGTGGCGGGAGCCGAACCCGACCAGCTGATGGCCCTGCACGCCACGGCCGAGGCCATCGCGGACGCGGGTGGCGAGGACCGGCTGCCGGCGGACCGGGCGCGGATCGGCGTGGTGCTCGGCCGCGGCGGATTCATGGGGGTCGCGACCGCCCGCCTCGACCAACGGGTACGGACGGCACACCAGTTGAGTACCACCCTGCGGGAGTTGGCCCCGGAGCTGGGCGACAGCCGGATCACCGCGATCCGGCAGGCCTTCCAGAGCGCCCTGGGCCCGGAGCGACCCGAGGCGTCCATCGGGCTCGTGCCCAGTTTCACCGCGGCCCGGACCGCCAACCGGCTCGACTTCCGCGGTCCCGCCTACACCCTGGACGCGGCCTGCGCCTCCTCGCTGCTGGCCGTGGACCAGGCGGTCGCCCTGCTGGCCGCCGACCGCTGCGACCTGGTCGTCGCGGGAGCCGTCCACCACTGCCACATCGCCACGCTCTGGAGCGTGTTCACGCAGCTGGGCGCGCTGAGCCCCAGCGAGCGGATCCGCCCCTTCGACCGGCGGGCCGACGGCACACTGCTCTCCGAGGGGACGGGTGTGGTCCTCCTCAAGCGGCTCGCGGACGCCCGGCGGGACGGCGACCGGGTGTACGCCGTGATCCGCGGGGTCGGCGTGGCGGGCGACGGCCGCGCGGCGAGCCTGATGAGCCCGCTGGTGGACGGGCAGGTCCAGGCCGTGGAGCGGGCCTGGACGGCGGCGGGCCTCGATCCGAGGGCCAGGGGGGCGATCGGTCTCCTGGAGGCGCACGGCACCGGTACCCCCGTCGGCGACGAGACGGAACTGGTGACCCTGGCCCGGGTGTTCGGGCCGCCGGACGAGGGCGGCGCGGTCGCGCTGGGTTCCGTGAAGTCCATGCTCGGGCACACCATGCAGGCCTCCGGTATGGCCGGACTGATCAAGGCGGCGCTCGCCGTCCACGAGGGGGTGCTGCCGCCGACCCTCCACCTGGACGAGCCGCACGAGGCCCTGGCGCGGACCCGGATGCGTCCGGTCCGCACGGCCGAGCCGTGGGAGCCGGGGCCCGGACCCCGCCGGGCCGCCGTCAACGCCTTCGGGTTCGGGGGCATCAACGCGCACGTGATCCTGGAGGAGCTCCCCCGGGGCCGCGCGGACGGGCCTCCGGTGCGCCGCTTCCTCCCGCTGCCCGCCGCGCACCGCCCCGTCCCGCCGCCCCCCGCGCGCCGTGCCGCCGGCCCGCGGCGGGCGGCGCGGCCCGTCGCGGGCGGGTCC
>NZ_JBHXRU010000138.1:0-13031 GCF_042716255.1 Streptomyces sp. NPDC058662
CGGCACGCCGCCGCCCGCGCCACGGCCGGCCTCCTCCGCGCCGCCGCCCGCGCCCTCGCGGTCCGCCGCCCCGCCGCGCCCCGCCCCGCCGTCACCGTCGCCCGGGCGGGTGAGGCCGGGCCCCACCCCGTCCAGGCCGTCGCCGCCCGCACCGGCCCCCGTGGACGCGTTCCGACTGGCCGTGCTCGGGCACTCGGCGTACGGGGACCACACCGGGCCGGAGGTGCGGACCTGGCGCAGCAGTTGGGTGTGGCAGCGGTGGGGGCTGGTGGTGGGCGACCGGCGGTTCGGGCACGGGATCACCGTGAGCAGCCGTTCCTCGGTGGAGATCGACCTCAACCGGCAGTGCGCGTCCTTCTCGGCGCGGGCCGGGGTGGACGGGCTGTCGATGTTCACCGACGGCTCGGTGCGGTTCTCCGTGTACGCGGACGAGCGGCGGCTGTGGCAGTCCGACGCCCCCGGGTACGGGGATCCGGCGGCGGCCGTACACGTCCCGCTGGCCGGGCGCCGGACGCTGCGGCTGGTGGTGGAGAAGGCCGGGGGCGGGACGCTGCCGACCCTGGCGAGCTGGGCCGACGCGGTGATCAGCTGCCCCTGAGCGGCCGGCGGCCGGTACCGCACCCGTCGCCGGGGGCCCGGGCGGGCGCCGCCCCCGCCCCCCCGGCTGGCCGCGCACCCCGGGCGTCCGGCCCGGCGGGCGTCGGCTGCCGCGGACGTCGGCGGAGGCGGCCCTCCGCCCGCGTCAGGACAGGGCCGGGCGGTGGACGGGGACTCCCGTCGGTACCGCGCGGCGGCGGGCGGTGGAGGTGCCCGTCCAGCAGGTGCCGCGCCGGGCCAGGAGGCGTTGCAGCCACAGCTCCATGGAGACGAGTTCGGCCAGCCCGTCCAGCGGGACCGGGCGGCCGTCCGCCGCGTCGAGCAGCGCCTGCTGCACGACGCGGGCGTCGATCAGCCCCGCGTCGGCGAGGAGGGGCGAGGCGAAGAGGGAGAGCAGCTCGCTCAGTGCCCCGCGCAGACCCAGCCGGACGGCTGTCTCGTTGGGGGTGTGGGCCGTGGCGCCCCAGCCCGGCGGGAGTTCGCGTACGCCGGCCGAGGACAGCACGCTGCGCAGGATCGCGGCACGGGCGCCGGGCTGGACGCGCAGGGACTCGGGGAGCGCGCGGGCGGCCCGTACGACCTGGTTGTCCAGGAACGGGGCGTGCAGGCGCTGGCTGCGGACCTCCACCGCCTGTTCGAAGACCCGGTGGTCGGCCGCGTGGCGGGCGAGCAGGGCGCGGGCGCGGGCCTCGCCGGGGCGCAGCGACAGGGGCGGTCGGCCGGCGGCCGCGGTGAGGCGGATCGACACCTCCGCCAGCGCCTCCCCCGTCAGCCAGCCCGCGGCCGGACCGGGGCGGGACCAGGCCAGCGCGGCCAGGGAGGCGTCGACCGCTCCGTACCCGCGCTGGGTGAGGCCGCCCTCGCGCAGGCGGGCGGCGGCGGCCTCCATGCCCGCGCGGTACGGGGTACGGGCGAGCCGCCGGGCGGCGGAGTACACGGTGAGCGGGACCAGCAGGGACTGGCCCTCGGCGGACGCCGAGCGGGCGAGCGCGGCCACCGGGCGCAGCAGGTGGCGGCGGCGGCGGTCCATCAGGAGGTCGGCCATGCGGGCCGGGTGGGCGTCGAGGACCTGGCGGGCGCCGTGGCCGGTGAAGTGGTCGGCGGAGCCGGCGGCGAGCCGGCGGCGCTCGCGGGCGGCGAAGACGAGGGAGGGGCCGGGTTCGTCGGTCAGCGGGCCGTCGAGGTCGGCGTACGGGAGGGCTTCCTGGGCGGCGGCCACCACGACGTGGTGCAGGCGGGGGTCGGCCGCGATGGCCCGGGCGCGCTCCAGTTCGGCCTCGCGGCCCTGCGGGGTGGCCAGGTCGTTGAAGGTGACGGCGAGCAGCCGGGCCCCGGCGGGGCTCAGGACCGTGCCCGGGGCTCCGGGCAGTCCGGCGGCGAGCAGGGCCAGGGTCGCGGAGGCGCTGCCCCCGGAGAGGTCGGCGCCCACGCCCGGGGCCGGGGCGCCGCGGGCGGCACGCCGGTCGGCGGGGCCCATCCCGGGCACGGGGCCGGGATCGTACGGCGGCGGTGCGTCGGGAGCATGCCGGGGCGCCGTGAGCCGGGCGCGCACCGCGTCCACCAATGCTTCGCGTACGCCCTCCACGGCGCGCTCGGGATCGGCGGCGGGCGCGGCCACCGCGAGTGAGGCGACGGGCTCGTAGCCGGTGATCTCGCGGGAGCCCTCGCGCAGGATGAGCGCGTGGCCGGGCGGGATCCGCCGGACCCCGGCGTACGGTGTGCCGTCGCCCAGTGCCTCGGGGCTGTCGGGGCAGGCGAGGACGGCGGCGAGGTGGCCGATGTCGAGCTGGGCCTCGATGAGGTCGGCGAGCGGGAGGGCGGCGGTGGCGTACGCGGTGCCGCTCGCCCAGGGCGTGTAGAACACGGGCCGGGCGCCCGCGAGGTCGCCGACGACGGTGATGCGGCGGCCGGCCTGGACCACGGCGGTGTAGCTGCCGGACCACTGGGTCAGGTGACGCAGCGCCCCGCCGCGGGCGGCGTAGAGGGCGCGGCGCAGTTCGGCGTCGGTCGCGCCGCAGCAGCCGAGGACGGCGAGCCGGGTGAAGGGGTCGGCGGGGTCGGCGGTGAGCATGCGGATCTCGTCCGGGCGCCAGTCTCCGACGGCCCACAGGGGGTCGGGGTCGCCCCACAGCAGTTGGGCGCCGACGGGTTGGACGGTGCGCTCGGCGTCCTGGCCGGGATCGTCCGGGTGGGCGGCGTCCGCGATGCCGCCGCGCAGGGGGGAGCCGCCGCCGGGGCCGCCGTAGGCGTCGCGTCCGTACGGGTCGGAGCCGTGGCCGCCGGAGCCGGGTCCGCCCTGGCCGGAGCCCTGCGCGAAACCACGGCCGGGGTCTCGGCCGGAGACCCGGCCGGCCGTGCCGAAGCTCGCGGCGATACTGCTCCACCCCACCAACCAGCGCACCGCCGCCTCCCCAGCCTGTGGGCACATGACCGGGGCACAGGCAGTACGGACGGCGCTGAGGGCGCGGCCGACGGGACCCCGGGTGGCTCGGGTCCATGCTGCCACGGGACAGGCGTGCGAGAGTGGTTAAAGGGGGCGCACATGCAAACGAACACGCCCCGGCCACGCAGTATTTGGCGTTCCGTTCCTCCCGCCCCATAGGTCGCTTTCAGCCATTCTTCGGTCGTCCTGGGAGCCGATGCGTGCCGTCGGCCCTCCCGGGGGCGGGCGCGGCCCGGGAGGCGGAACCCGCCCCCCGGACCGTTCCGCCACCCGCGGGGATTGAGGCAGCGGCATCCCCCGGCCCGCTCGATCCGCGCAGCGGGCCGACCCACGCACCGCACATCGAATCGCCGCGCCCCCGGACCGGCCAGAGCGCACGGGCGGGCGCACGGCCACACGGACGGAGCACGCGATGACACGTGCGCCCCGGGGGCGGCCCCCGGCCCGACTGTGCAAACGGACAACAATCCCGCCATACGGAACTCGGGGCCTTAACGCTTGGGAGGCGGGGAACTACGCTGGGTTTACGAAATGCCGGGCGCCTATGCCCCGGCGGCGTCTGCGTTCCGCGTGTGACGAGGGGTGGCGCATGTCCAGGGAGCTCCGCGAGCCCAATGAGAAGCTCGGCGCCGTCCTCGCCCTCGCGGGCATCAGCAACGCCGGGCTGGCCCGGCGGGTCAACGACCTCGGCGCGCAGCGCGGCCTGACGCTTCGGTACGACAAGACGTCGGTCGCGCGGTGGGTGTCGAAGGGGATGGTGCCGCAGGGCGCCGCCCCGCACCTGATCGCCGCCGCGATCGGCGCGAAGCTGGGACGTCCGGTGCCGCTGCACGAGATCGGGCTGGCGGACGCGGATCCCGCGCCCGAGGTCGGCCTGGCCTTTCCGCGCGACGTGGGGGCGGCGGTCCGGTCGGCCACCGACCTCTACCGGCTCGACCTCGCCGGGCGGCGCGGCGGTGGCGGGATCTGGCAGTCCCTCGCGGGGTCCTTCTCCGTCTCGGCCTACGCCACGCCCGCCTCCCGCTGGCTCATATCTCCCGCCGACGGCTCGGTGGCGCGCGAGCCGGCGGGCACCGCGCAGGGGCCCCCGGCCCACCCTCCGGCCGGACAGCGGGTCCCTGCGCCCCAGAGCCCGACGACCAAGGGCCTCGCCACCCTGGGCCCGGCCCCCCGGGACCTCCCGGGGCCGGACGCGGCGACGCACACCGGAACGACGGCGGGCACGACCGCGCCCGCGGGGACGACCGCGCCCGCATCCACGACCACGCCCGTCGGCCCGACCGCGCGCCCGACCACGGGCACGGCGCCGGCGCGCCCGGTCGCGGGACCGGTCGGCGGTCCGACGGCACCGCCGTCCACCGTTGTCCCCGCCCGGTCGGCCGCCGAAACGCCGCACGAGCACGCGCAGCGCGTGGGCCACAGCGATGTGGCGAAGCTGCGCGAGGCCGCCGAGGACGCCCGCCGCTGGGACTCCAAGTACGGCGGCGGGGACTGGCGTTCGTCGATGGTCCCCGAATGCCTGCGGGTGGACGCGGCGCCGCTGCTGCTCGGCTCGTACAGCGACGAGGTCGGCCGCGCGCTGTTCGGCGCTACCGCCGAACTGACCCGGCTCGCCGGCTGGATGGCCTTCGACACCGGCCAGCAGGAGGCCGCCCAGCGCTACTACATCCAGGCGCTCCGGCTCGCCCGCGCCGCCGCCGACGTGCCGCTCGGCGGGTACGTGCTGGCGTCCATGTCCCTGCAGGCCACCTACCGGGACTTCCCCGACGAGGGCGTGGACCTCGCCCAGGCGGCCGTCGAGCGCAACCGGGGCCTGGCGACGGCCCGCACCATGAGCTTCTTCCGGCTCGTCGAGGCCCGGGCGCACGCGAAGGCGGGCGATTCCGCGGCCGCCGGGGCGGCCCTGCGGGCCGCCGAGGGCTGGCTGGAGCGGTCCCGGGACGGCGACCCGGACCCGACCTGGCTCGGCTTCTACTCGTACGACCGCTTCGCGGCCGACGCCGCGGAGTGCTACCGCGACCTCAGGCTCCCCCGGCAGGTACGGCGCTTCACCGAGCAGGCCCTGTCGCGCCCCACCGAGGAGTACGTGCGCTCACACGGGCTGCGCCTGGTGGTGAGCGCGGTCGCCGAGCTGGAGTCGGGCAACCTCGACGCGGCGTGCGCGGTGGGCACCCGGGCGGTGGAGGTGGCGGGCCGGATCTCGTCGGCGCGGACGACCGAGTACGTACGGGACCTGCTGCACCGCCTGGAGCCGTACGGGGACGAGCCGCGCGTGGCGGAGCTGCGCGAGCGGGCCCGCCCGCTGCTGGTGGCTCCGGCGTAACCCCGTGGCCTCTCTGTCGGTGGCGGGGTGCAGTATGCAGGGGTGGGAGGTTTCGGCGTGGGCGGTGGCGTGGACTGCGATGTGCTGGTGATCGGCGGCGGGATCGTCGGCCTGTCGACGGCGCACGCCCTGTCGCGCCTGGCCCCGGGGACCCGGGTGGTCGTCCTGGAGAAGGAGAGCGGCCCCGCCCGGCACCAGACGGGCCGCAACAGCGGCGTCATCCACAGCGGGATCTACTACCGGCCGGGGTCGTTGAAGGCCCGCTTCGCGGTGCGCGGCGCCGCGGAGATGGTCAAGTTCTGCGCGGAGCACGACATTCCGCACGAGGTCACGGGCAAGCTGATCGTCGCCACCGAGCGCTCGGAGCTGCCCCGGCTGCACGCCCTGGTCCAGCGCGGCCGGGAGAACGGCATCCCCGTGCGCGAGCTCGGCCCGGCCCAGATCTCGGAGTACGAGCCCGAGGTGCGCGGGCTGGCCGCGATCCACGTCGGCACCACCGGAATCGTCGACTACGGCAGGGTCACCGCCCAGCTGGCGGAGTCCTCGGGCGCGGAGATCGTCTACGGCGGCGCGGTGGACCTGGTCTCCCGCCGCCCCTCGGCGGTGGCGGTCCGCACCACGGCCGGACTGGTGGTCAGGGCGCGGGCCCTGGTGAACTGCGCGGGCCTCCAGTGCGACCGGATCGCGCGCCTGGCCGGGGACGACCCGGGCATGCGGATCATCCCCTTCCGCGGCGAGTACTACGACCTGGCCCGGCCGGAACTGGTCCGCGGCCTGGTCTACCCGGTCCCCGACCCGGCGTTCCCCTTCCTGGGCGTCCATCTGACCCGGGGCATCGGCGGCGGGGTCCACGTCGGCCCCAACGCGGTCCCCGCGCTGGCCCGCGAGGGCTACGACTGGGCCACGGTCCGGCCCCGGGACATCGCCTCCGAGCTGGCCTGGCCGGGATCCTGGCGGATGGCCGCGCGCCACTGGCGGTACGGGGCGGGGGAGGTCCACCGCTCGCTGTCGCGGCAGGCCTTCACCCGGGCGGTGCGCCGCCTGCTCCCGGCCGTCACGGCCGCCGACCTGAGGCCCGCCGCGGCCGGGGTCCGGGCGCAGGCGGTCCTGCGGGACGGGACCCTCGTGGACGACTTCCTGATCCGGGAGGCCCACCGGACGGTGCACGTGCTGAACGCCCCGTCGCCGGCCGCCACCGCGTCGCTGCCCATCGGACGGGAGATCGCCTCCCGCGCCCTGCGGACCCTCGCCTCCGCCTGACCGCCCCCGGAGCGGGGTCCCGCCCCGGGACACCCGCGCCGGGCGCCGACCGGCCGGGCTCGCCCCACCGCCGGCGCGTGCGGTGCCGTCGTAGAATCAGCGCATTGTGTCTGAGTCCCTGAACCCCCAGCCGCCCCACCGTCCGGATGCCGCCGCGCCGGAGGCGAACGCGTACGTGCCGCCCAAGTGGCGGACCGAGCCCCGCTTCCCCGACGGGCCCTCGCCGGACCCGGCCGGCTCGCACCACGAGCGGCGGATCCGCAGCTTCCAGCCGCGGCGCAGCCGGGTAACCACCGGCCAGGGCGAAGCCCTGAAGCGGCTGTGGGGCACCTGGGGCCTGGACATCGACGGCCACGACGTCATCGACCTCAAGGTCCTCTTCGACGGCCTCCCCGTCGTCCTGGAGATCGGCTTCGGCATGGGCGAGGCGACCGCCCAGATGGCCGCCGCCGACCCGGCCACCGGCATCCTGGCCGTCGACGTCCACACCCCCGGCCAGGGCAATCTGCTCGCCCTGGCCGAACGCGGCGGCCTGGACAACGTCCGGGTGGCCAACGGCGACGCGATCATCCTGCTGCGCGAGATGCTGCCGCCCGCCTCGCTGGCCGGTATCCGCGTGTACTTCCCGGACCCCTGGCCCAAGGCCCGCCACCACAAGCGCCGGCTGATCCAGCCCGAGTTCCTCACCCTGGCCGCCACCCGGCTGGCCCCCGGCGCCGTGCTGCACTGCGCGACCGACTGGGAGCCGTACGCCGAGCAGATGCTCGAAGTCCTCACGGCGCACCCCGACTTCGAGAACACGCGGCCCGACGGCGGCTACGCGCCGCGCCCCGACTTCCGGCCCCTGACCCGCTTCGAGGGCCAGGGCCTGGACAAGGGGCACGTCGTACACGACTTGCTCTTCCGCCGCACGGAGAACTGAGAACGTCACCGCGCGTGTCAGACCGGCTCGGTAGGGTCATCATGTGTTCCGAGCGCTGCCCCGCATGCTCGCACGCCCGTCGGGCGCGGTCCGTACGTGTGTGCTCGTCGCCCTGCTCGCCGTCACCGGCGTCGCGATCCTCGAACTCGTCCGGGAGCAGACCGGCACCCCCGGCTTCCTCGTCGGCCTCGGCCTGGCCCTGCTGCCCGTGGCGCCGCTCATGGCGGCCTTCCGCTGGCTGGGCCGGGCCGCGCCCTGCCCCTGGGCGCAGTTGTGGTTCTGCTTCGGCTGGGGCGCCTGCACCGCGGCCCTGATCGCCATACTGGCCAACAGCTTCGCCACGGAGTGGATAGCAGCGGCCACCGCCGATCCCTCGAACGCGGACCAGCTCGGCTCGGTGGCGATCGCCCCGGTGGTCGAGGAGTGCGCCAAGGCCGCGGCGCTGCTGCTGGTGTTCGTGTTCCGGCGGGACCACTTCACCGGCCCCGCCGACGGATTCGTGGCGGCCGGCTTCACCGCCACCGGCTTCGCCTTCACCGAGAACATCCTCTACCTCGGCAACGCCTTCGGCGAGGACGTCGCGGAGGACACCGGTGTCCTGGACTCCCTGACGGCCGCGACCTTCTTCGTCCGGATCGTGCTCTCGCCGTTCGCCCACCCGCTGTTCACGGTGCTCACCGGCCTCGGCTTCGGGGCGGCCGCGCTCAGCGCCCGCCGTACGGGGCGGATCGGCCTGCCGGTGCTGGGGCTGGCGCTGGCCATGGGCATGCACGCGCTGTGGAACAGCGCCTCGCGGTTCGGTGAGTACGGGTTCTACGTGGTCTACGGCAGTGTGATGGTGCCGGCGTTCGGGCTGCTGGTGTGGTCGGCGGTGTGGATACGGCGGCGCCGGCTGCGGACCGTCGCCGGGGAGCTGGCGGTGTACGCGGCCGCCGGCTGGCTCGGACCGGCCGAGGTGCCGGCCCTGGCCTCGCTGCCGGCCCGGTCGCTGGCCCGTGCGCTGGCCCGGCGCAGCGGGGGCCGGGCCGCGGGCCGGGCGGTGGCCCGCTACGAGGCGGACGCGGCCGCGCTGGCACTGCTGCGGAACCGGGCGCGGCGCGGCGGTCCGCGGCGGGAGCCCGACTTCGCGGGGCGGGAGCGGGAGTTGCTGCGCCGGCTCTGGCTGCGCCGGGCGACGGCGGGCCCCGCGCTGGCCCGGGCCGCCGTCATGGAGGAGCTGCTGCCCCCCTGGTTCGACCCGCTGGACCGGCCGGCGGCGCCGTCCGCGGCCGCCGCACTGGCCGGCGTACCGGCGCCCCGGAAGCACACGGAGCGGGCGGAGGCGCCGGACCTGGCAGAGGCCGCGGACCTGGCGGAGGCGGCGGACCTCGGCCGGGTTCGGGACCGGCACCCCGCTCTCAGGGGGTGAGGAGAGGGCCGGCCGTCAGACGCTGAGGCCCTTGCTGTTCAGCCATGCCATCGGGTCCATCGTGGAGCCGCCCTTGCGCACTTCGAGGTGGAGGTGCGGCCCGGTCACGTTCCCGGTGGCGCCGACGCGCCCGATGGTGTCGCCCGCGCCGACCGAGCCGGAGGTCACGGCCATCGACGACAGGTGGCAGTACCAGATCTCCGTACCGTCCTCCAGCTCCAGCACGATCCGGTAGCCGTACGCACCGGACCACCCGGCGGAGGTGATCTTCCCGGCGGCGACGGCCTTGACCGGGGTGCCGGTGGGGGCGGCGAAGTCGAGGCCGGTGTGGCTCCCGGAGGACCACATGGAGCCGGAGGCGCCGTAGCGGGAGGTGAGGGTGTAGGCGGAGGTGGGCAGGACGTACGTCCCGGCCGAGGCGGCCGCGCGCTCCCGCGCGGCCTCGGCCTCGGCGGCCTTGCGGGCTTCCTCGGCTTCCTGGGCCACCTTCGCCGCGGCTTCGGCCGCCGCCGCCTCGGCCGCCTTGCGCGCGGCCTCCTGCTTCTCCTTGGCCTCCTGCGCGGCGGCCTCCCGCGCGGCCCGCTCGCTCTCCTCCCGGACCTTCGCGTCGGCGGCTTCCTGCTGGGACTCGGCCTGCTGGAGGATGCGGCTGCGCAGCACCTCGCCCGCGTCGGCGCGACGGTCCGACTGCTGCGGGATGATCCCGCTGCGACTGCCCGCCGCGGCCGTCCCGCCGAAACGGTCGCCGTCCTGCCGTGCCGCGTCCGCGGCCCCCTCGCCGCCCGAGAAGTCGCCGGACATCAGGTCGGGCAAGGAAGGCATGGATATGGCGACTTGGGGCCGGTCCTGCGCGGTGGCGATACCGCTGGCGCCGACCGCCGCGATGACACCGACGCCGAGCACGGTGGAGCTGCGGGCGAGTCCTCCGCGCTGCTTGGCCACCCGGTGCTTGCCGCGGACCGGGCGAACCGAGTCCTCGGTGGGGTTCCACTCGCCCCAGGCGCCCGCGCTCGGCGGTTCCTGGATCTCGGTGCCTTCAGGGGCAGGCAAGTTGGAGGCCACCGGGGCACACTCCTCATTGACGCACACGCGCGCGGCGCCGTCTCTGGCGACGGCTGGGACGACCGCGCTGCGTTATCGAAAGGTAATAGACACGGGGGAGTGATTCCAAGCTGTTGCGATTGATCGTTAACACCAATCGGCCACGCCCTGGCTTGCTCTGGCCAGTACTTTTCGCCCCAAGAGCCGATCAACTCGGGCATATATCGGTCGACACCCCTACCTCTTCGGCCACACAGCGCTCTTGATGAACCGTCAGGGAGCTTGCGGAGCGCTTCCCTTCACGCACACACCGTCACGCATCGCCATCGCGGCGCACCACCGGCACCGTGCGTCGGCGCTCCGGCTGGCCGTGCGCCGGCCGGCCCACCGCGAGGAGCGCCATGTCGTCCGTGGCTCCCCCGCCCGTATGTCGGCGCACATCGCTGCTGAGCGCGCCGAGCAGCGCCTCCGGCCCGGGGAAGATCCGCCCGCGCAGCCGGCTCGCCGGGTCGTAGAACGTGCCCCGCGCGTCCCGGGCCTCCGTCAGCCCGTCCGTGTACAGCAGCAGCGTGGTCCCCGCCGGGAAGTCCCACTCCTCGACCCGGTCCGGCCAGCCGCCCAGTTCCGCCATGCCGAGCGGAAGGGCCGGCTGCGACGGTGCGAGCACCCCGAGCCGGCCGTCCGCGTGCAGCATCAGCGGTTCCGGGTGGCCCCGGTTGAGCAGGCGCAGCAGCTCGCCCCGCGGCGGGACCTCGCCGAGCACGCACGTCGTGAACCCCTCCACGGCGTCCAGGCTGTCGCGCCGCATGCCCTCCCGCGCCAGCGCGCGCTCCAGCCGCTGCGCCAGGCCCTCCAGCGTCGGCTCGGTGTCCGCGGCCTCCCGGAAGGCGCCGAGGACCACCGCGACGGCCTCCACCGCCCCCAGCCCCTTGCCCCGTACGTCGCCCACCGCCAGCCGGACCCCGTACGGGGTCTCCTGGACGGCGTACAGGTCCCCGCCGATGAAGGCGTCGGCCTGGGCGGCCTCGTAGCGGGCGGAGACGTGCAGGCCCCCGATCCGTTCGGCGGGCGTCGGCAGCACCGCCCGCTGGGCGGCCTCGGCGATGCCCCGCGCGGAGGCGAGCTGCTCCCCGCTGCGCCGCACCACCCGGTTGATCAGCAGGGCCAGTGCGGAGACGGTCATGACGGTGGTCAGCTCGGTCAGCGCCTCCGCCTTCCAGCTGGTGCCGTGCAGGACGTGCAGCAGGAACACGGCCAGCGAGGCCAGCCCGCCGATCAGCGCCGTCCCCCGGAAGGAGTACAGCGGAGCGGCGATGAGCGGGGCGGCCGAGAAGAAGGGCGACCCGGTGAAGCTGGGCGGGCTCACCAGGTCGAAGACCAGGCCGAGGACGATCAGCGCGGCCGGCAGCACCCGGACCACGCGCCGGGCCAGCGCACCCCCGCCGCCGTCGGTGCTCCCCATGCCGTCCGTACCCCCGCTGCCGTCCGTACCCCCGCTGCCGTCCTTGCGCCCGCTGCCGTCCGTACGTCCGCCGCCGTCCGGGTACGCGTCGCCGCCCGTGCTCCCGTTGCCGCCCTGCCGCCCCAGCCCCGCCACGCCGCTCTCCTGCCGCCCGGTCCCTCCCACGGATGCGGGTCCGCCGCCTCGCCCCTCAAGGCTGGCGGAACGGACGGCTCCGAAGCGACCCGGCGGCGGCCGATCGGGTGACGGCGCGTGAGGCGGTCCCGGAGGAGGGGGCGTTGGCGCGGCCGGGGGCCGGAGCACGACGAAGGCCCGGTTCCTCAAGAGGAACCGGGCCTTCGTACTGAGTAGCGGGGGCAGGATTTGAACCTACGACCTCTGGGTTATGAGCCCAGCGAGCTACCGAGCTGCTCCACCCCGCGTCGGTAAACACAACTCTACGCCATGCGGGCGGAGCCCTCCGCCAATTAACCGCCCCACCCCTCCTCTGGTCGACATAACACCAGGTCAGAGCCATAAAAGCAGGCCGAAGCGGCTTCGCTGAGGCCCGCGTGACGAGCGGGGGCGGCCCTACGGGCGCCCGGCAAAGGCCACCCGCGAACCCGACCCGAACCGGTCGCGAAGCCGTCCACCACCCGCCTGCCGTACGGCCGGCGGCGGCCGGCTCCTGGGCCGTCCCCCCGGCCGGCGCTCGGCCACCCCCTGAGCACCCGGGGTTCGGCCACGGACTCCCCGGCCCCCACGGGCTCCGACTCGGCCACCGGCCGCACGCCGGACGCGGCGCGGTCCCGGGCGCGAGCGGTGCGTGCGGCCGCCCGGATCGGCACCCGCCCTCGCCGCGGCGCCGGCGCCCGATCCGTTCGGCCACGACGAAGGGCCCCAGCCGATCGCTCGGTTGGGGCCCTTCGTATGCAGGCCAGGAGGGTCGCCCCCGCCGCCCGCGAGCGGTAGGCCATGTCGGACTCGAACCGACAACCAACGGATTAAAAGTCCGCTGCTCTGCCAATTGAGCTAATGGCCCTCCATGTGCTCACCCCAGAGCATAGCCGCAGAGCGCCCCTCAGCCGATCGGGTATCGGCCGGGCGGCCTGTCGGCGCGGGATCGGGAGAGCGTCGGATCTCGGCCACCGGCCGCGGGCGGCCCGTACAGGGCCCCGAATCCCCCTGGACGCACCGCACCTCACGCGGCGTCAGCTTTCCGGCCACGACGGGAGGCTGGATGCGGCAGGGCCCCCGCGACCGGAGTCGCGGGGGCCCTGCCAGTGGTGCTGTTCAGCTGGGATCAGCCGTTGCGCTTCCAGCGCGGCTTGTCGTCACGACGGCCACCGAAGGAGCCGGTGGAACCGGTCGAACCGGAGCCCGAGGGGCGCTGGTCGTCGCGGCGGCCGTACGGACGGTCGCCGGCGCCGCCGGAGCGGAAGCCACCGGACGGGCGGTCGTCGCGGCGGAAGCCGCCGGACGGACGGTCGCCACCGGAACGGAAGCCACCGGACGGGCGGTCGCCACCGCGGTCGTCACGGATCAATCCACCGGACGGACGCTACTCGCGGCGGAAGCCGCCACGTTCGCCACCGC
>NZ_JBHXRU010000139.1:0-12933 GCF_042716255.1 Streptomyces sp. NPDC058662
CGGGGGGGGCCCCCCCGGGTCGCCCCGCCCGGCGTCTACCAGTCAGGTCGCGCGCCGGGCTCCCGGTTACGCGGGGCGTTCCCCACCACGCGTCGTACCGCCGCGGCTCAGGCGGACCGCAGAGCCCGATCGATCGCCAGGCACTCGGCGTAGTCGGGCAGCAGGCCGCCCGACGCCGCCTTCTCCAACGTGGGCGCGGCGAGGTCGCGCTCGGACAGGATCGGCTCGATGTCCTCGGGGATGGGCAGGCCCAGGTCCGGGTCGAGGATCGACAGCGCCAGTTCGTTCTCCGGAACGTACTCCCCGGAGAGGAGGTACGAGACGACGGTGTCGTCCTCCAGCGCGACGAAGCCGTGGGCGACGCCGACCGGGAAATACACGGCGCGAAATGCCTCGGTGTCCAGCAGAACGGCATCCCAGCGGCCGAAGGTCGGCGATCCGACCCGGATGTCCACCGCGATGTCCAGTGTCTTCCCGCGGGCGCAGTACACGTACTTGCCGCAGCCCGGCGGTGTCAGTGTGTAGTGCAGTCCGCGCACCACGCCCCGCCGCGACCTGCTGTGATTGGTCTGGGCGACCCGGAACAGTGAATGTCCGGTGGCTTCAGCGAACGCCGACTCCTGATAGGGCGACACGAATATGCCACGCCCGTCGTCGAAAATGCGCGGGGTGAATTCGAGCGCGCCCTCGACGGACAGTTCCCGCGACTGCATGGAGGAAACCATAAGGGACTCCCATTCAATGCCGTATTGACCGCTCCTGCTGCTGCCGATGATGGCTTCGGGCTCTCGCACGCGCCTCAACAACGGCTGGACGGTCGTCCGGCACGCCAGCCCGCCTCCAGGGCCGGGTGCTGTGACCGGAAGGGATCACCGCGTCGCCGCGCCCTGCACCCCGCCCGGCGCGGCGACGTACTCGCGGAGGTGGCGGGCCGTGAGGGTGTCGCCGTGGGCGACGAGATCGGCCGGGGTGCCCGTGAACACGATCCGGCCGCCGTCGTGGCCGGCGCCCGGCCCGAGGTCGATGATCCAGTCCGCGTGGGCCATCACGGCCTGGTGGTGCTCGATGGCGATGACCGTGTTGCCGGTCTCCACGAGCCGGTCGAGCAGTCCCAGCAGCTGGTCCACGTCCGCGAGGTGCAGTCCGCTCGTCGGCTCGTCCAGCACGTAGACGGCGGCCTTCTCCGCCATGTGGATGGCCAGCTTGAGGCGCTGGCGCTCGCCTCCGGAGAGCGTGGTGAGAGGCTGCCCGAGGCCCACGTACCCGAGGCCGACATCGGCGAGCCGGTCGAGTACGGCCCGGGCCCGGCCGGTGGTGAAGAAGTCGCGGGCCTCGTCCACCGTCATGGCGAGCACCCCGCTGATGTTCTTGCCCCGCAGGGTGTAGGTGAGTACCCGGGGGATGAAGCGCTTGCCCTGGCACTCCTCGCAGACCGTGGCGACCCCCGCCATCATGGCGAGGTCGGTGTAGACCAGTCCGATGCCCTTGCAGTTCCGGCAGGCGCCCTCGGAGTTCGGGCTGAACAGGGACGACTTGACGCCGTTGGCCTTGGCGAAAGCGGCGCGGATCGGGTCGAGCAGACCGGTGTAGGTGGCCGTGTTGCTGCGCCGGGAGCCGCGGATCGCGGACTGGTCGACCACGATCACGCCGTCCCGGCCGGCCAGCGACCCGTGGATCAGGGAGCTCTTGCCCGATCCCGCGACACCCGTGACGACGGTCAGGACGCCGAGCGGCACCTCGACGCTGACATCCTTGAGGTTGTGCAGTGCGGCGCCGGTGATGGGGAGGTGCCCGGCGGGTTCGCGCGTGCGCTCCCTCGTCCGGACGCGGTGGTCGAGGTAGCGTCCGGTCAGTGTCCCGGAGCGGCGCAGCGCGGCGACGTCGCCGGTGAAGCAGACCTCGCCGCCGGCGGGGCCCGCGCCCGGGCCCAGGTCGACGACGTGGTCGGCGATCCTGATCGTCTCCGGTTTGTGCTCCACGACGAGGACGGTGTTCCCCTTGTCGCGGAGGCGGAGCAGGACGGAGTTCATGCGCTGGATGTCGTGCGGGTGCAGGCCCACGGTGGGCTCGTCGAAGACATAGGTGACGTCGGTGAGGCTCGACCCGAGGTGCCGCACCATCTTCACGCGCTGGGCCTCGCCGCCGGACAGGGTGCCCGACTCACGGTCCAGGCTGAGGTAGCCGAGGCCGATCTCCACCAGGGAGTCGAGCAGTTCGCACAGATTGGCCAGCAGCGGCGCCACCGAGGGGGCGTCGATGCCCCGGACGAAGCGGGCCAGTTCCGTGATCTGCAGGGCGCAGCACTCGGCGATGTTGAGGCCGTTGATCCGGCAGGCGAGGGCGGCCGGGTTCAGCCTGCCGCCGCCGCAGGCCTCGCAGCGGGTGAAGGCCACCGCGCGGTCGACGAAGGCCCGGATGTGGGGCTGCATGGCTTCCCGGTCCTTGCCCAGGAAGAGGCGGCGCACCTTCACCATGAGGCCCTCGTACGTGGTGCCGGTGCCGCCGTGCAGGAGTTTGATCCTGGTGGCGGTCCGGTGCATCAGGTCGTCCCACTCGGTGGGGCTGAAGTCCTTCACCTTGACGTCGGGGTCGAAGTAGCCGGAGTGGGCGATCGACTTCCAGTACCAGGAGTCGACGTTGAAGTTCGGCACGGTGATCGCGCCCTCGTTGAGGGAGCGTTCGACGTCCAGCAGCTGGCCGGGGTCGAGGGTGGAGACCCGGCCGAGGCCCTGGCAGTCGGGGCACATCCCCTCGGGCACGTTGAAGCTGAACGCCCCAGAGGTGCCGGCGTGCGGGGTCCCCAGCTGGCTGAAGACGATCCGCAGCATCGTGTGCGCGTCGGTGGCGGTGCCCACGGTGGAGCGGGAGTTGACCCCCATGCGCTCCTGGTCGAGGACGATGGCCGCGCTCAGATTGCGCAGGGCGTCGACGTCGGGCCGCCCGAAGTTCGGCATGAACGACTGGATGAACGCCGTGTACGTCTCGTTGATCAGGCGCCGGGACTCGGCGGCGATCGTGCCGAAGACCAGCGACGACTTCCCCGAGCCGGAGACCCCGGTGAAGACCGTGAGGCGGCGTTTGGGGATGTCGAGGGAGACATCGGCCAGGTTGTTCTCCCGGGCGCCCCGGACCTCGATCACGTCATGGCTGTCGGCCGGCGGCCGCGGGCTCCCGGCCTGGTCTAAGAACGTCATCGGATCACCCTATTTCGCGGCCCACACCGTGTAAACACGGCCGGAATCCCCCCACGATGGCGCGCGGTCGGCCGTCCTGCCTGGTGGGGCCGGGGATGCCGCCGCGGCGGCCGGGACGCCGTCCAGCCGCGCTCCATCTGTTCTCCAGCGCTTTCGAAGGCGTCGGTCGGACGATGGCGGCCCGGACACCGATGCCGGTCCGCAGGATTCCTTGGGAGCGCACATGGACAAGACGACGTACAAGGCCCATGTCACGGCCGCGTTCGACCGGGCCGCCGGGTCCTATGACCGGCTGGGGGTCACCTTCTTCACCCCGATGGGGCGCCGGCTCGTCGAACGAGCCGCCCCGCGACCCGGGGAGCGTGTCCTGGACGTGGGCTGCGGACGGGGGGCGTGCCTCTTCCACGCCGCCTCGCTCATCGGCGACTCGGGCCACGCCCTCGGTATCGACATCGCACCGGCCATGATCGACGAGGCGCGCAAGGAGGCGGCCGCGACGGGTATCGGCAATGTCGAACTGCGGGTGATGGACGCGGAGTTCCCCGAGTTGCCGGCCCGCTCCTTCGATGTCGTCACCGGCAGCTACAGCCTCATCTTCCTCCCGGACGCACGGGCCGCGCTGCCCCGCTACGCCGAACTGCTCGCCGACGGCGGCCGCCTCGCCTTCACCAGTCCGGTCTTCGACGACGACAGCTTCCCCTTCCTCCCCCCGGTCTTCACCGAGCTCATCCCGCGGTCGCTGCTGGAGAACCTGCCGCCGCAGTGGCGGCCGGAGGAGCTCCAGCGGCGCTTCAACAGCTGGCTGGCGGACGAGGGGGACCTGCGCCGGACCCTGGAGTCCGCGGGGTTCGGCGAGGTCGCGATCACCGACGAACCGGTCGACCTGGTGGCCCCCTCCGGTGAGGCGTGGGTGACCTGGTCCCACACCCAGGGCATGCGCCTGCTGTGGGAGCACCTGCCCGCGGACGACCGGGAGCGGCTGCGCGTCCGGCTGACGGAGGCCCTGGACGCGATGCGTACGGACGGCGGGCCGCTGACGATCGAGACGCCGGTGCGGTACGTGACGGCGCGCGTGACCCGCTGAGCTCCCGCCGCCCGCCGTCCGGCGGGGCTGTCGGGCGGCGGCCGGCCCTGTCAGCGTCGCGGCGTCCGGGAGCCGCCCGGCTCCCCGGCCCGTCGGATCGCCCTGCTCAGCAGCGCCTCGGCGGGTCCTTGCCGCTCGCCCCCTCGGCGCAGCAGTTCGGCGGCCAGTACGCCGGCGGACCATGTGCCGAGGGCGATGAGCGCTGAGCCGAGGACTCCGACGCGGTCGCCGAGCCCCCAGGTGTAGGGGGCGAACAGCGCCAGCCAGACGACCGACTGCCCCAGGTAGCAGCTCATCGACCGTCTGCCGCAGGCGGCGACCGCGGTCGCGGTCGCGCTCCGCCGGCCGTCCAGGCGCAGTGCGAGCAGGGCGACCGCCGCCGCCAGTCCGCAGCCGCCCGCGTATCCCGTCAGGACGTGCAGCGTGCTGAGCCCCCACGTCACGTCCGCGGGGGTGGTGGTCCACACTCCGGAGGTGACCAGCGCCAGGGGAAGGCCGCCGGCGACGCTGACGGCGGTGCCCGTCAGCGCCACCCGCCGCAGCAGGGCCCGGTGCCGGCCCGGTTCCTCCAGGATCCGGAGCCGGGCCGCACGTTCACCGATCAGGAACGGGCCCAGCGACATGAGGGCGAACAGCGGTGTGGTGAGCACCCAGGTGCCCACCCGGTACGCCGCGTCGGACACCGGGTCCGCGGCCAGGAAGAGCGCCGCCGCGGTGTCGCCCGGGTCCGGGGACACGCTCGCGGACACCATGGTCCCGTACACCGCCGCCCCCGTGACGACACCGATGCCCACGACCGTGTACAGGGTGCGGTCGCCGGCGCCGGTCAGGCCGACCGCGGCCAGGCCGAGCAGCCCGTACGCACCCAGCACGTCCCCGGCGAACAGCAGCAGCGCATGGGCGAACCCGAAGACCAGCAGCCATCGGGCGCGCCGGCGCAGCACCGCCCGGGCCCCGGACTCGTCCCGTCCGCGCTCCCTCTCGCGGGCCAGGATCCGCCCGGTGCCGTACCCGAAGAGCAGGGCGAACATCGGGAAGCTGCGGCTGTCGGCCAGTACGGTGAGCAGTCCCGCCGTCAGCGCGTCCGGCGGCGAGCCCGCGACCGGCGGGTACCCCCGGACCACGGTGGCGCTCCCCCGCAGGAACATGTGGGCGTGGACCAGGGCGACGATCAGCAGCATGAGGCCCCGGGCGAGATCGGGGGCGAGGGCACGGTGTGCTCCGGCCCCGGATCCGGACGGCCGCGCGACGCCGTCACTCATCGGTCTTCCTCCCGACGCGTCAGTCCCGCTCCGCGAGCACCAGGTGGACGCTGCCGCCGACGTAGACCCCCCACTGGGAGACCGTCACCCGGAAACCGAGGCCGGTCAGCCTCGCCACGGTGCGGCCGAGCCTGCCGTCGGTGTCGTGGACCTCCAGGAGGACCCGGCGGATACGGGGCCAGCAGGCGGGATCGATGCCGTCGAGGACGGCGAGTTCACCCCGTTCGACATCGATTTTGAGCAGGCCCACGCGGTCCACGCCGTGCTCCGCCATGACGGCGGTCAGGGTGGTCACCTCGACCGTGACCCGCTGGGTCACGTTGAAGGTGCGCCGCACGACCTCCCTCGTCCGCTCGTCGGCGCCGATGTTGTCGAGATGCGCTTCGAGGTTGCGGGCGTCGTCCTCGGCGTCGTCGTACAGGGTCGAGGCCGAGGCCACGTACGGCCGGTAGGTCAGCTCGGACTTCCCGGGCGCCGCTCCCAGCGCCTGCCGGACGGCGGTCGCCCCGGGAAGGTGGCGGGCGAGGTTCTCGTCGAGACAGGTGAAGGCCTTGGGGGCGGGCTCGAAGGCCATCAGGCGGCTCTCGGGGGCCAGCTCGGCGAAGAGGAGGGACGCCAGCCCGATGTGTGCGCCGACGTCGATGACGGCCTCGTCGGGGCGCAGGCCCTCGGCGGCCATGCGGTAGGGGGCGGCGTTGCTGATCTCCTCCCAGAGGGTGTGTGCTTCCGCTTCCTGGACCGCCGACACCAGGCGGCCGTCGGGCAGTTCGCAGCGGGTGACCGGAAGGTCGGTGGGCAGTTCGTCGGGGAGATCCCAGGGATTCGGCATGGCGACGAATGTGCGGCACCGGTCTCGAAGAGCGCACGAGGAGCTCTGGTTCACCGGTGACCGGGCGGGTGGGCCCGGTCACGCGCCGTTCCGGTGCTCCCTGGTCATCCTCTGGAGGACGGGCACGATCTCGTTGGGCGTCGGCATGGCGCGGATCTCCTCCCGGAGGTCGCGGGCCCGCGCGGCGTACGAGGGCTCGTCGAGCAGTCGCAGGATCTTCTCCCGCAGGACCTCGGCCGTCAGGTCGCGGGCGGAGACGGCCAGGGTGGTGCCGGACTTCTCGTACTCCTCGCCCATGTCCTCGCTGACCCACTCGTAGCCGACGATGACGACCTGGGGCACACCGTGCAGGTCTGCGGTGGCCTTCGTCTGGTAGCCGGCGTGGTGCACGATCACCGAGCACGACGGGGCCAGTTCGTTGAGCGGCACGAAATCGGTGGTGCGGATGTTGTCCGGCAGGTCCGGCAGGGCGCCGAGCTGCGCCGGGTCGAGGGCGGCGATGATCTCGACGTCCAGTCCGGCCAGGCTCTGGAAGAGGGCGGCGAGGGTCTCGTCGAGCCGGAACCGCTCGGAGTCCTCACTGGTGATGGACGTGCCGAGGGTGACGCACACCCGCCGGCGCTCCGCCGGCTCGTAGAGCCACTTGGGCACGGCGCAGCGCCCGTTGTACGGCACGTAGCGCATCGGGACCGTGGGCAGGTCGAGTTCCTGGCGCAGGCTTGCGGGGCGGGTGTCGACGACCCACTGGCCGGTCAGCATCGTCTCGTCGAACCGGCGGTCGCTGCCGAGGCGTTCGAGCGTCCAGTCGATCCATTCGGCCGTCGGGTCCTCGCGCAGCGGCTCGGGCTGCTGGTCGCGGTGGCGTACGAAGTGTCCGCGGGTGACCATCTGCAGGGCCAGCTCGGGACCCGACACGAGGCGGGCGTGGGCGGCGCCACTCGCGACGGCGACGACGGCCCCGGCGATGGAGAAGCTCTCCCAGATCACCAGGTCGGGCTGCCAGCTGCGGGCCACCTCCACGAGCTGGTCGATCTGCGCGTCGTTGTTGAGCGGCTGGTAGAGCGCGGGGACCACCATGTTCTCGTAGGCGAGGTGGTCCTCCCAGGTCGCCTTGGAGGGGTCCTGCTTGCTGGTTCCGATCTCGTTGAAGAGGGAGATCGCCTCCTTCTGGAAGCCGTCGAGCTGCTCCCAGAGGGTCGGTGACTCGATCGGGACAGCGGTCAGGCCCGTCTGGGTGACGGTGTCCACGAGTTGTTCGTTGCAGGCGGCCTGCACCTCGTGGCCCGCGGTGCGCAGGGCCCAGGCCAGCGGGACCATCTGGTGGAAGTGATTGCCCTCGATCGACGTGAACAGGACGCGCATCGGCGGGTTCCTTTCTGTGGACGCCGGTCAGCCGGTGGCGAGCGGGCAGCTGAGCAGGTGCCCGGTCACCGGCGAGCGGCGGCTGCGCAGGTGCGGGGCCGCCCTGCGGGGCCGCGGCCCCGCGGCGACCAGCGCGCGGACGACGCTTTCGGCCAGGGCGCGGGCGAACGGGACGGTCAGCCGGTGGACATGGGTGGGGAGCAGCGGTTCGGTCGGGCGGCCGGTGTCGAACCGGGAGGGGTCGGGGAAGACGTCGGGATCGCGGTTCGCCGCCGCGAGGAGCACCACCAGCCGCTCGCCCCGCGACACGCGCTGCCCGGCGAGTTCGACGTCGGCGCCGGCGATGACCGGGTGGAGCCGCACGGGCGGGTCGTACCGCAGGACCTCGGTCACGACCGCGGCCGCGTGCCCGGGGTCGTCGGCCACGCGCGACCACTCCTCGGGGTGGTCCACGACCGCGAGCACGGACCCGGTGACGAGCGCCGCCGCCGTGCGGACCCCGGCGGTGGCCAGCGGCAGCGCGGCTTCCCGGGGCCCGGGCCCCGGGTTCCCGTCCGGTTCCGTGAGGAGGGCGCGCAGGCCGGCTACGGCGGCCGCCGCGCGCCGGGTGGCGTCCAGGCGCTGCGGGCACAGCAGGCCGTCGAGGACGATGGCGGCGGCGGCGCAGTCACGCGCCAGTTCCCGCCGGCGCGCCGCGGACAGTCCGGCGGCCTCGGCGAGCAGGTCCACCGGAACCCGCTCCGCGAGGTCGGTGACGAGGTCGAAGTCCCCGTCCAGGCCGGCGACCGCCCGCTCGCACACGGCGGTGACGGCGGCGGGCGTGACGAGGCTCCCCGCCGACGCGCGCAGCCGCTCGTAGCAGGCGCTGTCGCCGCCGAGCCCCGCGTCCCGGACCGGTACGTGGGCGTCCTCGTCCGTGACCGGGTCCCGCGGCCACGTCCCGCCGAGCACGCTCGCGGCGAGGGCGTGGTCCGCCGTCACCCAGGCGCCCGTGGTGCTGCGCCGGAGCGGGCCGAGCGCGCGGATCCGCTCGTAGCCCGGGTGGGGGTCCTCGTCGTGGCCGCGGAGCACATCGGCGTACGGATCGCCCTTCATCTGGTGCAGCCACACCTCCCCGTGCGCCCGCTGGAGCCGCCGGCCCAGCTCGCCGATGTCCGTGCCGTTCCATGTCCCCTGCATGACGCCCACCTTTGACGGTCTCCTGCGGCCGGTCCGGTCCCTCTCCAGTGCCGTGGCCGGAACTAGACGAGGGGGAACTTCTCGTTGTTCAGCGGGTCCCCGGGCGCCATGTGCGCGATGTGGGCGTCCTCGGTCCCCGGCCAGTACGTGGTGTCGGCGTCCATGTAGACGATGCCGTGTCCCATCCGGGGGCTGTCGGTCAGGTTCGCCCCGGCCATGTGCACGGTGCGGCAGTGGTGGAAGGCGACGTCTCCGGCCCTGAGCGGGACGGTGACCCGGGGCTGCCAGTCGTAGTCGGGCCAGATGTCGGAGATGGCCCGGTGTTCCGCGAAGCTGGTCATGTGGGTCTGGCGGTGGGCGGCTTCGCGCAGGTGGGATCCGGGCACGTAGCTGAGGCATCCGCTCTCCACCGGTACGTCGACCAGCGCGACCCAGGCGGTGAGCGTCCGGTCGAGACCGTGGAGCGGGAGGCCCGTCTCGTCGTCGTGGACAAGTGTGGGCAGCGTGGTCAGGCTCTTCCGGCCCGCTTTGAGGAGGATGTCGGTGCTGTAGAGGCGCAGTGGGGCGGCGGCGAGCCGCTTGGCGATCGCGGTGATCGCCGGGTGCAGGGCGAGGTCGCGCAGCGCCTCGTGCTTGAGCCAGGCCTGGGCGACGAAGTGGACCTGCACCTCGTCCTCGCCCGCGCCCCAGATCTCCGGGCCGTGCTGGGCGACCACCTCTTCGGAGGCGGCCCGGAACCGCTCCACCTCGGTGGCGGAGAGGACCTGGGGGATGCGGACGAAGCCGTCCTCGCGGTAGGAGCGCAGGGCCTCGTCCGTGAGGACGCCGGCCGTGGTCGGGGCGGGTGTACGGGCCGTCATCGCGCGTTCACTCCTTCGTCGTGGTGGTACGGGCGTGGTACGGGTCGGCGCGCCGCCCTCACCGGGACAGCACACGGGCCAGGACGTCGCGCAGGGTCCGCGCGGGGTGCTCCGGGCGGGTGGCGGTGCGCCAGGCGACGATGCCGTCGGGCCGGATCAGGCTGGCGCCCTGCGTACCGATGCCGAAGCGTTCGGCCAGTTCGCCGTCGGGGTCGCTGACATCGACGGCCGGGCCGTGCACCGTCAGGGGGACGCCGAGTTCGTCGCTCGCCCTGCGGGCCCACCCGGTCCACGGGGCGCCGTCCGCGCCGGTCATGAGCAGCCAGCCGGAGCCGGAGAGGTCCACGGTCGAGATCCGCTCGCCGGCCCGCCGCAGCCATACGTGCGGCATGCGGAATCCGGGCCGGCCGGTGGGCCGGGCCGGGGACTCGACCCGGGCCGTGTCGTCGTCGTCGATGACGACGGCGTCGGAGCGGTAGCGGAAGCCGAGGATCGCCTCGGCGTAGCCGACGGGCTCGGCCGTCCGGTCCTGGAGGTGCGGGGCCAGCCGGGAGGCGTAGAGGTGCATGGACTCGTCCATGACGAGCTGGGCCACGAGCTTGCGCTCGGGTTCGTAGCTGTCCAGGAGTCCCTGGCCGGCCCGGCCGGTGAGGACCGAGGACAGCTTCCAGGCCAGGTCGTACCCGTCACCGATGGCCGTGTTGCCGCCGAGGCCGCCCGTGGGCGGGATGACCTTGGCCGAGTCCCCGACCAGGAACACCCGGCCGGCGCGCCACCGTTCGGCGATGCGGGCCGCCATCTCCCAGCGCTGGACGTCCAGCACCCCGGGGTCGAGGTCGGGGGCGTCCAGGCCGGTGCGGATCAGTTCGACGCAGCGGGCGGGGGTGAAGTCGTCGGCGGATTCGCCGCGTTCGGGGTGGTACTCGACCAGGAAGGTGTGCCGCTCGGGTCGGTCGCTGCCGATGAAGATGCCGGTGAAGTGCGGGTTGCGCAGGTAGTACAGCCCCGAGGCGTCGGAGGTGAGGATCTCGGACAGGTCCGCTTCGAAGATCATGCCGACCACGTGGGACAGCGAGCCGTGGCCGTGGCGGGCGATGCCGAGCCCTTCCCTGATGGGGCTGCTGTCGCCGTCGGCGGCCACGAGGTAGCGCGCCCGTACGGTGCTCCGCGCGTCGCTCCCGCGGTCGCGGAGCACCGCGGTGACCCCGTGCGCGTCCTGTTCGTAGGAGACCAGCTCCGTGCCGAACCGGACCCGCGCTCCGTCCTCGACCGCGCGGGCCAGCATCAGGGGTTCCAGCTGGTCCTGCCAGGCCAGCGCCCACGGCATCGGGGAGCAGGGCGCGGTGGTGGCGACCAGGTGGTCGAAGCCCTCCTCGAAGGTGTCGAGCACCTCGCCCCGTACGGTCTCGGCGACCCGGGTCGTGAAGTGGCCCTTGGCGCCGCGGTGGTCGGTGGCCTGCTGCACCTGTTCGGCGATCCCGCCGATCCGCAGCAGTTCCATGGTGCGCGGGTTCTGGCCGATCGCCCTGGGGTGGATCGACGTCGTCGGATGCTTCTCGGCCATGAGCACCCGCACACCGAGCCGGGCGAGGAACATCGTCGTGGCGAGCCCGCCCAGGCCCGCGCCCACGACCAGGACGTCGACTTCACTGTCGGCTGCGGTTGCGGTCATTGCCATCTCCCCGTCTCGTGCGGCGCCCGGTCGGACATCGGCCGACCGGGGCCGAGAATCGCCCGCCGGCGTCGAACTTCGCTGGAGGCCCGGTGCCCGGGCCTCGTGCGGCGCTGCGGCATTCTTCGAGCGGCGTGCGACGGCGCCCCGGCAGGGTGAGGCGCATGCGAGTGCTGTTCACGCCGTTCCCGGCGAGTACCCACGTCCACACCCAGGTGCCTCTGGCGTGGGCGATGCGGGCCGCGGGACACGAGGTCCGTGTCGCCACCCGGCCGGACGTGTTCGAGGACATCAGCAACGCCGGCCTGACCGCGGTCCCGGTCGGCGGGATCCTCGACGTTCCGGCCACGATGAATCCGGAGTACACCGACGAGCCCGACGAGATCCGTGACGAAGCCTGGCTGGACGTCCTCGACATCAGTGAGACCCGGCCGGAGAAGCTGACCTATCCCTATGTCCACGGGGTGCTCACCGCGTGGACCTCGTTCGTCTACCAGAACACCCTGCCGGACGACGCGACCGAGGAGCTGATCGACTTCGCCCGCGCCTGGCGGCCCGACCTGGTCGTCTGGGACACCATGTACTACCCCGGCGCGCTCGCGGCGCGGATCAGCGGCGCGGCGCACGCCCGGCTCATGTTCGGGCTGGACCTGGTGGGGCTGATGCGCCAGCAGTACCTGAGCGGGCTGGCCGAGCTGGCGCCGGCCCTGCGGGAGGATCCGCTGGAGGAGTGGATGGGCCGGATCCTGCGGCGGCACGGCCGGGAGTTCACCGAGGACCTGGTCGTGGGCCAGTGGACCATCGACCCCGTTCCGCCGTCGCTGCGGCTGCCCGTCGACCTTTTGTCCGTCCCGGTGCGCTACGTGCCGTACAACGGCGAGGCGTCGGTCCCGGGATGGCTGCGCGAGCCTCCTCGCCGGCCCCGTGTCTGCCTCACCCTCGGCAGGTCCTTCCGCGAGGTGGTGGGCGCCGACCGGACCTCCGTCGGCGATCTGCTGGACGCGGTGGCGGAGCTGGATGTGGAGGTCGTCGCCACGTTCACCGCGGGCCAGCTCGACGGGGACCGCCCGGTGCCGGACAACGTGCGGGTCGTCGACTTCGCCCCGCTGGACGCACTGCTGCCCACCTGCGCGGCGATCGTCCACCACGGCGGGTCGGGGACGCTCCAGACCGCACTGGCGCACGGCGTACCCCAGGTCGTGGTGCCGGCCAAGATGTGGTGCAACGTCCCGAAGGCGCACCGGGTGCGCGACGCGGGCGCAGCACTGTGCATCGATCCGGCGGAGCTGACGCCGGACGGCCTGCGGGCCGCGCTGGTCCGGGTACTGGAGGAGCCGTCGTTCCGTACGAGCGCGGACCGGCTGCGCCGGGAGGTCACGGGTACGCCGACGCCCGCCGACATCGTCCCGGTGCTGGAGAGGCTGACCGCCGCGCACCGGGCGCGGTAGGGCGCCCGGTGCGGCGGACCGCCGCGGCCGCGGGGGGACTCCC
>NZ_JBHXRU010000140.1:0-12347 GCF_042716255.1 Streptomyces sp. NPDC058662
CCGCCGGACCGCGGGTCGCCGACCACCGCGCCGCCCGGGCCGTCCGCCCCGACCACCGCGTCGACGCCGCCGTCCGCCCCGTCCGCCGCCCCGGCGGCGCCGCTCCGGGCGGCGGTGCGCACCCATGTGTGGGCGGCCGGCTGCGACCACGCGTACCTGGCCGAACGGGGCCCGGGCGCGATGCCGGCCCCACCGGTCGAAGCGGACGCCCCCGCCTGGGCGGCGGCGCAGCGCGCCGTGCACGCGGGCACGCAGATCGTGGAGGTGACCCTGCACGGCACGGGGACGGGAACGGTGGTGCTGGAGGGCCTGGACGTCCGGGTGACCGCACGCCGGACCCCGCCCGCCTGGAACGTGTACCAGATGTCGCAGGGCTGCGGCGGGGCCCTCACGCCCGCCGCCTTCGCGGTGAACCTGGACGCTCCGCGCCCGCTGGCCCGGCCCGTCGCCGGGAACGACGCCGGTTCGGCGCTGCCGGCCCCCGCCCTCCCGATGCGCGTCTCGGCCGCCGAGCCCGTCGTGCTGCGGGTGGAGGCCGCCACCGCGGGCTGCGACTGCGACTGGGTACTGGATTTGCGCTGGACCGGGCCGGCGGGCGCCGGCACCCTGCGCCTCGACGATGCCGGGCGCCCGCTGCGCACGAGCGCCGCCACGGGCCGCCCGGCGTACGGCTACGCGGGGGAACAGTCCCGCTGGAGCCGCTGACGGAGCCGGGTCCGCCCGGTGGGCGCCCAGGTCAGCGGCGTTGTCGGTGGCCGCGCCTAGACTCGGCTGAACCGGGCGTCCGTGCCGGTCGCAGAGCAGAGGAAGGGGGCGCCGTGACATCGCAGCCACAGCCGAGACCGCACGACGACGCGCGCGCCCTGCTCCGCCACGCCGCCGTCTTCCTGCCCGCCGACGTGCCCCGGCAGGGCCGGATCGCGTTCTGGGCGCCCGACGGGGACGACCTGCCGGAGGCGGGGAGGACCGTACCGCTCACGGTCGTGCGGCCGCACGGGGACGGCGTCCGCAGCCGTACGGTGCCCGCCGCGACCCTGTCCGTCACCTCCGCCCTGCCGCTGCTCGTCCAGGCACCCCGCAGCCCCGGCGCGCATCCCGCCACCCGTGCCTGGGGGACCGCCGCCACCCAAGCCCTGACGCTGGTCGCCCGGGGCCGGCTGCTCCCCGGGCTGACCCCCGACGGCATCGACGCGTGGCGGGCGGGGCCGCTGGACGCCGCCGACATCGACCACCTGCGCGCCGTCGCGGCCGCCCTCCCGTACGAGGGGTACGCGACGCCCCTCGCCGGCCGCCGCCCGCTCCAGCTGCCCGGCCCTGAGGCACTGCTGCGCGCCTTCCTCGACGCCGTCGCCGACAGCCTGCCGCGGACCCCGGCCGCTGCCGTGGCCGCCGGCCGCCCGTTCGCCGCCCGGGAGCCGCAGCGGGTGCCCGGTATACAGGACTGGGCCGCGCAGGTCGCGGCCGGAGCCGACACGGGCGTCGGGATCTCGCTCAGGCTGGACCTGTCCTCCTTCCGACTCTTCGACGCGGACGCGGACGTGGACGCTGACACGGACGAGGTCGCGGGCGCGGGCGCCGAGGACGGGCACGGATACGGGCACCGGGACGCGTACGAGGGCGGGGGAGCGGCGGACCGCGCCGACGCCCCGCGCCGCGCGGGGGCCGCCGTCGTCCAGGTGCACAGCCTCGCCGACCCCACCCTGGTCACCGACGCCGCGACGCTCTGGGCGGGTACGGCCGCCGCCGGCTTCGGCCCCCGCGCCCGGATCGACGCGGTGCTCGCGCTGCGCCGTGCCGCGCGCGTGTGGCCGCCCCTGCTGCGCCTGCTGGACCAGCCCGCGCCCGACGTCCTCGCCCTGTCGGACCCGGAGCTCGAAGACCTGCTGGGTAGGGCGGCGACCCGGCTGGCCGAGGCCGGGGTGCCGGTCCACTGGCCGCGCGAGCTCGCCCGCAGCCTCTCCGCGACCGCCGTCGTCCGCTCCACCGCCCCCGGCTCCGCCACCGACGGCACGGCCTTCTTCGACGCGGACCACCTCTTCGCCTTCTCCTGGGAGCTGGCGCTCGGCGGCGACCGCCTGACCCCGGGGGAGATGGACGCCCTGGCCGAGGCCCACCGGCCGGTGGTGCGGCTGCGGGACCAGTGGGTGCGGGTCGACCCCGAGCTCGTGCGCAGGGCGCGCAAGCGGGAGCTGGGGCTGCTCGACGCGGTGGACGCGCTGGCCACCGTGCTGTCGGGGACGGCCGAGGTGGACGGGCAGCAGGTCGAGGCGGTCCCGGTGGGGGCGCTGGCCGCCCTGCGGGAGCGGCTCACGGGGGAGCTCGCCCCGCTGCCGCCGCCGCCCGCGCTCAAGGCCACGCTGCGCGACTACCAGGCGCGCGGGCTGGCCTGGCTGGACCTGATGACCTCGCTCGGCCTCGGCGGCTGCCTCGCCGATGACATGGGCCTCGGCAAGACCGTCACCCTCATCGCGCTCCACCTGCACCGGGACCGGCCCGAGCCGACGCTCGTGGTGTGCCCCGCGTCGCTGCTGGGCAACTGGCAGCGCGAGATCGAGAGGTTCGCGCCCGGCACGCCCGTGCGCCGCTTCCACGGTGGCAGCCGCAGTACCGAGGACCTGACCTCCTGCGCGGGCGGCTTCGTGCTCACCACGTACGGCACGATGCGCGCCAGCGCCCCGCTGCTCGCGGAGCAGAGGTGGGGCATGGTCGTCGCCGATGAGGCCCAGCACGTCAAGAACCCGCACTCCGCGACGGCGAAGGCACTGCGCACCCTCCCCGCCCCGGCCCGGGTGGCGCTGACCGGCACCCCCGTGGAGAACAACCTCTCCGAACTGTGGGCGCTGCTCGACTGGACCACGCCGGGACTGCTGGGCCCGCTCACGTCCTTCCGGGCCCGCCATGCCCGGCCGGTCGAGCACCAGCAGGAGGAGGACGGGGGCAACGAGGCGGCGGTCGCCCGGCTGGCCGCGCTGGTACGCCCCTTCCTGCTGCGCCGCAAGAAGTCCGACCCGGGGATCGCGCCCGAGCTGCCGCCGAAGACGGAGACCGACCACCCGGTCTCGCTCACCCGCGAGCAGGCCTCGCTGTACCAGGCCGCGGTGGACGAGGCGATGGCGGTGATCGAGTCGAGCGAGGGCATGGAGCGACGCGGCATGATCATGAAGCTGCTGGCCTCGCTCAAGCAGATCTGCAACCACCCCGCGCAGTACCTGAAAGAGGTCCCGTCCGAGGTCGGGCCGGCGCGCATCGCACACCGCTCGGGCAAACTCGCCCTGCTGGACGAGCTGCTGGACACGATCCTGGCCGAGGGCGGGTCGGTCCTGGTGTTCACCCAGTACGTGACCATGGCCCGGCTCATCGAGCGGCACCTGGCGGACCGGGGCATCGCGCACCAGCTGCTGCACGGCGGGACGCCGGTGGCGCGGCGCGAGGAGCTGGTGGACCGCTTCCAGGCGGGCGAGGTCCCGGTGTTCCTGCTGTCCTTGAAGGCGGCCGGCACCGGCCTGAACCTCACCCGCGCCGGGCACGTCGTCCACTTCGACCGCTGGTGGAACCCGGCCGTCGAGGAGCAGGCCACTGACCGGGCCTACCGGATCGGCCAGACCCAGCCCGTCCAGGTCCACCGCATCATCGCGGAGGGGACCGTCGAGGACCGCATCGCCGAGATGCTGGAGACGAAGCGGGCCCTGGCCGACGCCGTCCTCGGCTCCGGGGAGTCGGCCCTGACCGAGCTGACCGACCGGGAGCTGGCCGACCTCGTCTCCCTGCGGAGGCCTGCGTGATCACCGCCCGGGACGACCGCCGCCGCACCTTCGAGACCGTGCCCGCCGGGGTGGAAGCCGTCAGCTGGTGGGGCCGGGCCTGGGTGACGGCCCTCGAAGAGGTGTCCCGGGACCCGGCGCGCCTGGCCCGCGGCCGGACGTACGCCGCCGAGGGCCACGTGGACGCGGTGACCGTCACCCCGGGCCGGATCGTGGCGTACGTACGGGGCAGCAGGGCCCGCCCCTACCGCACCGAGCTGTCCCTGCCCGCCTTCTCCGACACCGGGTGGAGCGAGCTGCTGGAGGCCGTCGCCGCCGATCCGGCCGCCCTGGCCGCGCTGCTGGAGCGGGAGGTTCCGCAGTCGCTCGCGGACGGTGTCCTGCCCGCCGAGGGCGAGCTCGTCCCGCGCTGCTCCTGCCCCGACGTCGCACGTCCGCCCTGCAAGCACGCGGCGGCCCTGTGCTACCGCGCGGCCCGCCTCCTCGACGAGGACCCCTTCGTCCTGCTGCTCCTGCGCGGCCGGGGGGAGCGGGAGCTCCTCGACGAGCTGACCCGCCGCAACGCCGCCCACGCCGCACGCGAACGGCCCGCCGCCGCCCCGGACTTCCCCGGCGTGCCGGCCCGCGCGGCGCTCTCCCGTACCGCTCTGCCGCTGCTGCCGGCCCCGCTCGCCGCGCCCGCCACCGCGGGCCTCCCGCCCGCGTACCCGGCGGATCCGGCGGCCCCCGATCCGCTGGCCCTGGACCAGCTCGCCTCCGACGCGGCCGCCCGCGCCCTGGCCCTCCTCAGAACCGGGCAGGACCCGACAGCCGGGCTCGGCCTGTGGCAGGACGCTGCCCGGCTGGTCTCCGCGCACCCCACGGCGGGGCTGACGGGGCCGGCCCGCGCCCTCTACCGCGACCTGGCCCGGGCCACCGGCCGGACCACCACCGATGTGGCCCGGGCCGCCGCGGCCTGGCGCCAGGGGGGCCGGCCGGCCCTCGCCGCGCTGGAGGAGCCCTGGGACCCGCCGGCCGGCCCCTTCGACCGGGCCCGCCCGGTGCTCCTCGCCGCCGGCGAGGGCTCCTTCCGCCCCGACCGCAACCGCCTCACCGCCCGGACCCGCCAGCTCCGCCTGGGCCGGGACGCCCTCTGGTACGGCTACGAGTCCCGTCCCGACGAGGAGGACTGGTGGCCCACGGGCCGCCCCTCCCCGGACCCGGTCACCGCCCTCCGGCGCTGATCCCGGCCGCCCACTGCGTCAACGCCGTGAAATCGCGGTCGCGCAGGCCGTGGCGCGGGTGGATGCGCAGGAGGAGGGCCGGGGACGGGTGGTGCGCGGCGACCCAGGCGCGGTCGCGCGCGGTGATCATGTCGTCGACCCAGGCGAAGGGGCGGCCCGCGGCCCAGTCGAGGAGGGGGCGGGTCTTCCAGTACAGGCCGTCCGGATCGCGGGCGAAAAGTTCCGGCCACTCGATGACGGGCAGATCCCCGGGGAGGCCGATGTGCGGGGCGATCATCGTGTTGGCCTGGTGCATCCAGGTGGTGGCCCAGACGAGTTCGAGGGGCAGGGCGCGGAGCCGGGCGCCGTGGGACGGGTGCAGCCGGACCTTCAGACCGCGCCGGGCGCTGCGGGACCCGGGGGCGCGCCGGGCCGTCCAGACCGTCGGGTGCATCCGGTGACCTGTGTATCCGCGCAGGGCCGGGAAGGCGGCGCGGAACGGGTTGAGCGGACCGTCCACGTCGAGGAGGAGCAGTGGTCGTCCAGTCATGAAGTAGCCACTACCCAGTACACGATGGGGTGAAATGCCTACCGGCCCTATAACCCGAACGGGTTCAGGGCGTTGTCTCCGGTGCGGGTGCAGCGCCCGCGGACTCCTCCGGAAGGCAGGGAACTGATGCGTCACAGTCGTCGGAATGGCTTGATCGCGACGCTGGTTGCGGGAGGCGGGCTGGCGGTCGCGGGTGTCGGCGGGCTCGCGCACGCCGACGCGGAGGCCGGCGGGCGGGCCGAGCGCTCACCCGGGCTGCTGTCGGGGAATCTGGTCCAACTGCCGGTGAACACGCCGGTGAACGTCTGCGGGAACACGGTGAACGTGATCGGCCTGCTCAACCCGGCCGCCGGGAACCGCTGTTCGAACACCGCCGGCGGTGGTGGCGGCGGGCATGCGGGGACGAGCGGCTCGCATCCGGCGTCCGGTCCGTCGGGGCCCTCGAAACCCGGCGCGGGCAACGGCGGCGGGGCCGCGGCCGACGCACGCGGAAAGGATTCGCCGGGACTGCTGTCCGGAAACGGGATCCAGCTCCCCGTCGACCTGCCGCTGAACCTCAGCGGCAACTCCGTCAATGTCGTCGGCATCGGCAACAGCGCCCACGGCAACACCTCCGTCAACGGAGAGCGGCCCACCGGCGGCAAGCCCGTCCAGCCGCCCGCGGCCGAGCGGCCGGTGACCCCGCCCGCCCCGGTGACCCCGCCCGCCCCCGTGGCCCCGACCGCCCCCGTGGCCCCGCCGCGGCACACCGAGGCACTCGCCAGCACCGGCGCCGACGGCCTCGGCTACCTGCTGCCCGGCGGCGGAGCACTGCTACTGGGCGGGGCGCTCCTGTACCGCCGCTTCCGCCTCCAGTAGCGGCCCCGTACGCCAGCCGTCCAGGACGGCGTCGATCCGCGCGGCCAGCCGGGCCCGGGCCGCGAACCTCGGGACACCCGCCATCAGCAGGGCGTCGTACTCGGTGTCGGCGTGCCGCACGGCCGCCCGTACCGCCATCGACACCGCCGGTTCGCCGAGGGCCCGGCCGGCGGCGCTGCGGCCCACCCGGCCGCTGCCGCGCACCGAGGCGTGAGTGGCGATCGCGAGCGCCCGGGCGGGCGGGCAGCCGGGGAACAGCCGGAGTATCTCCGCGGCGAACGCCGCGGTGAAACGGGTGTCCTCGGCCGCGCGGCGCAGCCGGTCGCGCTCCCGGCGCCTGGCCCGCGCCTCGGCGTCCGCGAGGCACGAGCGCTCCGCGCGGGCCAGGGCCGCGTCCTCCACGAGGAGTCCCTGGCGCTCGTAGCGGCGGCGCCGCCGGTTGAGGCGGACGACGACCGCGGACAGCGAACTGGCCTCGCGGGCCCGGCGGGTGAGCGCGGCGTCCCCGCGCGGGAGGTAGACGAGATGGCCGAGATCGGCGCAGTCCAGGCACCGCGGCACGCCCGCCTCGCGCACGAGGTGCCGGAGCGGGCCCCGACGGCACTCCGCGCAGTTGATCTGCTTCCGGGACTCGAACACCACCAGGCTCATGCGGGTGTGATACCGCCGGACGGGGCTCCTATCACCTGCGGAGGAAGGGAGTTCGATGTTTCATCAACTCTTCCTCGATGCGGGGGTGTCCTTCTACGGTGAGGCCGGTGAGCTGCGAAGGGCTCGCCGGGGGAGGGAACATGGGCGGACAGCAGGCGACGGTACGGCCCGCGAGGGCCCGTTTCGCGGTACCCCCGGCCGGGCGGGAGATAGTGATCGCGCCCGGTGCCTGCACCGGCTGGCACTACCACCGGGTCCAGCTCGACGCCGTCGTGAGGTCGGGGACGCTGACCCGGGTCCTGCACGACCGCACGATCGAGGTGCACGCGGCCGGCGCGACCTTCGTGGAGCGGGCGGGCGCGGGCCACGTCCACCTGGGCCACAACCTCGGCACTGAGCCCGTCGTCCTCTACGTGGTCCCGGCGGGCCCCGACCGGGAGCCCTTCGCCATACCCGTCCCCCCGCCCGGCGGAGTGGGCCCCGCGGTCTGCCGGGCGCACCCCGAGTGAGTCCGCCCCCGCCGGTGCCGGCTCCCGGGGGGCCCGACGAGGACACCGGGGCCGGCCGCCGACCGCGGGCCGACACAATGGGTCCGTGCGGTTCGAAGCGATCACCTGGCAGCGGATGGCCGAGCGGCTGGCGGCCCGTCTGGAAACCCTCGCGGTGCACTCCGGCGGGAGCGCCCCCGATCCCGGCGCGAGCGGGTGGCAGCGCGTGGGCGTCGACGGAGCCCCGGCCGCCGACACCGGCGTACCGGCCGCCGCACTCGCCGACGCGCTGCGCTCGCGCGGCCGGCCGGCCCTGGTGGTCCCTGCCGCGGGCTTCCTGCGGCCGGCCTCCCTGCGCTTCGAGTTCGGGCGCGAGGACGTGGACTCCTACCTCGGTGCCTGGTACGACACCGGCGCGCTCTGGCGGGAGGTGTTCGGTCCCACCGACCCCGGCGGCACCGGACGCGTGCTGCCCGACCTCTGGGACCCGGTGACCGACCGGGCGACCCGCAGCCCCTACAGGGAGCTGGCCCCGGGGGGCGTGCTGATCGTGCACGGTCCGCTGCTGCTGGGGCACTGGTTCCCCTTCGACCTCTCCGTCCACGTACAGCTCTCGGCGGGGGCGCTGGCCCGCCGCACCGAGGAGTCCGAGCGCTGGACCCTGCCCGCCTTCGCCCGGTACGAGGCCGAGACCGACCCGGCGTCCGCCGCCGACGTGCTCGTCAGGGCCGACGATCCGCGCCACCCCGCCTGGACCGGCGTACGGGAACGGTAGGTCGAGCCCGACCCCGGGGCCCCCGCGCCCGTCACGCGGCGGTCGCGGGGGCCGGGCCACCGTCCTCGGCCCGGCCCCCGCCCGTGCCCGCCTGTCCGCGAGCCGGTCCGGCAGGCCGCCCTACGGCCTCCCGCCCAGCAGCGTCACCGCGACCGCGGCCGCGCGACACCCGGCCCGGGCCGCCTCGACGGGGTCCGCGCCCGCAAGCCGGGCGGCGAGGAAGCCGCCGGTGAACGCGTCCCCGGCCCCCGTGGAGTCCACCGCCTCGGCCGGCTCCGCCGCCACCTCGGCGGTGATCCGCCCCCGTTCGGCGACCAGGGCCCCGGCCGCGCCCCGGGTCACCACCACCAGCGGCACCCGCAGGCTCAGCTCCGCCGCGGCCGCGGCCACCCCGGCCGGTTCCGGCAGGCCCGCCAGCAGCCGGGCCTCGTCCTCATTGGGCAGGAGGACGCCGATCCCCGCCACGGCGTCGAGGAAGCGGTCGGGCCCCAGCCGCGCCAGGAAGCCCGCCGAGGCCGGATCCACGCTCACCGGCACCCCCCGGGTCCGCGCCGCCCGCAACGCGACCAGGGCCAGCTCGCGGCTGGAGTCGGCGAAGAACAGGTAACCGGACAGGTGGAGGTGGGCCGCCCCGTCGAGCATCGAGGGGGCCCAGTCGGCCGGGCAGAGCCGCAGGGCCGCCCCGAAGTCGCTCAGGAAGGTCCGCTCCGCGTCCTTGCCGACCAGCACCACCACCGTCCCGGTGGGCTCCGTCCGGTCGGTCACCAGCCGGGGCCGGACCCCCGCCGCCAGCAGCGCCCGCTCGTGCCAGCGCGCCGACTCGGAGCCCACCCGGGCCAGCAGCCGCACCTCCGCCGTCCCCGTACGGGCCGCCCAGCAGGCCGCGTTCGCCCCGGCTCCGCCCGGCAGGGTCCGGATCCGGGCCGCCGTGTCGGTGGCCGGGACCAGCGGCTCCGGATGGATCGCCACCACGTCCGTCACCACACCCCCGACGACCAGCAGCGCCCCCGCCCCGGACGCCCCCGCACCGTGTGCGGCCGTCTCGCCCCCCGGCGCGGTCATGCCCGGGCCGCCCAGGCCCCCGCGATGCGGGCCCCGAGCCGCACGTTGCCCCGTACCGCCGCGAGGTTCGCCTCCAGTGCGGCCCCCTCCGTGGCCCGGACCAGGAAGTCCAGCAGGAACGGTGTCACCGCCTGCCCCGTGATGCCCCGCTCCCGGCACGCGGCGAGCGCCTCCGCCAGCACGCGGTCGTGCAGGACCGGATCCAGTTGCCCCTCCTCCGCCACCGGGTTGGCCACCAGCAGCGCCGACTCCGGCCCCCCGAGGGCGTCCTGAGCGGCCATCACCGCCGCCACCTCCTCCGGCCGGTCCACCGTCCAGTCCACCGGCTCGCCGGAATCAGCCAGGTAGAAGCCGGGGAACCGGCGGGTCCGGTACCCCAGCACCCCCACCCCCAGCGTCTCCAACCGCTCCAGCGTGGCCGGCACGTCCAGGATGGACTTCACCCCCGCGCACACCACCGTGATCCGTGTCCGCGCCAGCAGCGACAGGTCCGCCGACTCGTCCTGCGTCTGCGCCCACTCCCGGTGCACGCCGCCCAGCCCGCCCGTCGCGAAGACCCGCAGGCCCGCCCGCGCGGCCAGGAAGGCGGTCGCGGACACCGTCGTGGCGCCGGTCGCCCCCGTCGCGAGCGCCGGGGCCAGGTCCCGGTGCCCGAGCTTGCGCACCCCCTCGCCGCCCGCGATCCGCTCCAGCTGCGCCTTGTCGAGACCCGCGTACGCCACACCGTCCACGACCGCGATCGTCGCCGGCACCGCGCCCTCCGAACGGACCAGGGCCTCCAGTTCCGCCCCCACCACCAGGTTCCGGGGGCGCGGCAGACCGTGCGCGATGATCGTGGATTCGAGGGCCACGACGGGCCGGCGCCGGGCGAGCGCCTCGCGTACCTCCTCCGACAGGACGGGTACGGGAAGCGGCTGCCGGGCTGCTGTGTGTTGTGACATGTCCCCATCCCTGGCACAGGATCAGCTCACCCAAACGCGCTCCGGCCGCCCCGGGCCGATCGTGGCCGAACAGCGGCCCCGGGCTCCGGCCCGCACCCTCGACAGGGTGACGCGTCCGCGCTCGCGATGCTGGACGCTGTGGTCACCGCGGGCTGGGGGCGGGCCGGATTAGGCTGGCGCGCCATGAGCACCAGTGACCAGCCGGACGAGTCCGCCGCCCCCGCCCCTGCCCCCGCCCCCGCCTCCTTCGCCGTCTCCGTGAGCGAGGTCCCGGACGCCGAACTGGAGGCCGACGAGCTCGACCCCGAGCAGATCGTCTCCGGCGACCCCGTCGTGACGGGCAGGGTGCTGTGGGAGTCGGCGGACGGCAGGCAGGTGCGCGGTATCTGGCAGATCACCCCCGGCGTGGTCACCGACATCGAGGCCGACGAACTGTTCGTCGTCGTCAGCGGCCGGGCCACCATCGAGGTCGAGGGCGGCGCCACCCTGGAGGTCGGCCCCGGCTCCGCCTGCGTGCTCCGCGAGGGGGACAGGACCACCTGGACGGTGCACGAGACGCTCCGCAAGGCCTACCACATCAGCTACTTCTGACGGGGCCGGCGCCGCGCGGTGAACAGCGCGAGCGCCGCCATCGGCAGCAGCAGCGCGGCCCCGATCGCGTTCAGCCAGCCGTAGCCGGCCTGGGCCATGACCAGGCCGGACAGTGCGCCGCCCACCGCGGCGGCCGTGTTCATGGTGAGGTCGCTCAGGCCCTGTACGGCGGCCCGCGCCGACTGCGGCACCGAGTCGGTGAGCAGCGCGGAGCCGGACACCATCCCGGCGGACCAGCCCAGTCCGAGCAGGAACAGGCCGAGGGCGCTCCGGCCGTGGCTCGCCCCGGCCGTGCCCGCGAGGAGCGTCGCCACCGCGAGCAGCCCGGCCGCCAGGCCGATCACGGACAACCGCCCCACGCGGTCCGCGAGCCACCCCATCACGGGCGAGAAGGCGAACATGCCCGCGATGTGACCGCTGATGACCAGGCCGATGAGCTCCAGTCCGGCGCCGTGGTGGCCGAGGTCCACCGGGGTCATCACCATGATCGACACCATCGTGGTGTGGGAGACGGCGACGGTGAGCAGGGCCAGCCGGGCGCGCGGGGACGCCTTGACGGCGGCGAGCGCCGCGCGCAGCGGACGGTTCGCGCGGGCCTGCTCCTCCGGCGCCGCCAGGGCCCGGGCGGTCAGCAGCGGATCCGGTCTCAGGAGTACGGCGACCAGCGCGCCGGTGAGCAGGAAGACGGCGGCGGCCCATACGAAGGGGCCCGCCGTCTCGGGTATCGGGGTGCCGGCGAAGCTCCGGCTGGCCGGGGCCGACAGGTTGGGTCCGAGCACGGCCCCGAGGGTGGTGGCCCACACGACGAGGGAGATCGCCCGGGCCCGCCGGTCCGGGGCGGCGAGGTCGGCGGCGGCGAACCTCGACTGGAGGTTGGCGGAGGACGCGGCGCCGAAGGCGGCCATGCCGAGCATCAGCAGCGGGAAGCTCTTCACGACGGTGGCGAGGACGACGAGGCCCGCGCCGAAGGCGCCGATCAGGTAGGCCAGGACCAGTCCGGGCCGGCGGCCGCGCGCGGTCATCAGGGCGGCGAGGGGCAGGGAGAGCAGGGCGGTGCCGACCACCGAGGCGGTGGAGGCGAAGCCGGAGAGGGCCTCGGTGCCGCTGACCTCGGTGGCGAGCACCGGGGCCAGGGCGATGCTGATGGGCACGCCGATGCCGCCGAGGACCTGGGCGGCCATCAGTACGCCCGTCGTACGCCGCTGGAGCCGGGGCAGGTCGGCCGCGGTGACGGCCGCCGGCCGGTCGGTACCGGAGGAGGCCCTCACGCCGCGCGCCCCGGCCGCGTCCGGCGGACGGCGCTCCGGCGGCGCGGGGACGGGGGACACGGGCGGGCGGCGGGGCCGGGCGCGGCGGCGGGAGGAGTCACCGCGGCAGTGTGCCACTCCGCCACCGCGCGGCGGAACCGGTAATCGCACCGGGCGGGGCCGGGCGGGGCCGGGCGGGGCCGGGCGGGGCCGGGCGGGGC
>NZ_JBHXRU010000141.1:0-11960 GCF_042716255.1 Streptomyces sp. NPDC058662
GCATCCGGGGGCCCTCCCGTACGGGCGGTACGGCTAACGCAGCGTCGTGGCGCGCGCCTCGCGGCGGTTGTGCCGGAAGGTGTTGGCCCGGCGGGTCGTCGCGAACAGCGGAATGGTCGCCGCCAGCGCGATCTGCAGGGCGCAGCCGGTCTGGAGCAGGAGCTGACCGCCCGGGGCGTCGAACGCCCAGGCCGCCAGCAGCCCCATCGCACCGACGATCCAGCAGAGCATCGCCACCGCGAGGACACCCCGCGGCTTGGGGTACTCGACCCGGCTCACCATCAGCCAAGCCACCCCGATGATCGCGAGCAGCGTCGGGACGAACGGCAGCTCCAGCAGCACGATCGAGACGACCGTCAGCGCGCCGAAGGGGCTCGGCATGCCCTGGAACATGCCGTCCTTCATCGTCACGCAGCTGAATCTCGCGAGTCTGAGGACGACGGCGAGCAGCACCACGATCGCGGCCAGGGCCGACATCTTCTGGTGCGCGTCGTCGGCGACCATGCCGTAGACGAGCACGAAGTACGCCGGAGCCAGGCCGAAGCTGATCAGGTCGGACAGGTTGTCCAGCTCGGCGCCCATGGGCGAGCTGCGCAGCTTGCGGGCGACGATGCCGTCGAAGAGGTCGAAGACCGCGGCGAGCAGCATCAGTATCACCGCCGTCGCCGCGCTGTGACGGGCCATGCCCGTCTCGTTGCTGCCGGTGAGGTGCGGGATGAGGATTCCGGTGGTGGTGAAGTACACCGCCATGAATCCGCAGGTCGCGTTACCGAGCGTGAGGGTGTCCGCTATCGACAGCCGCAGCGAGAGCGGCATGTCCTCCTCGGCGGACTCCTCGTCGGCGGACTCCGGCACCCAGCCCTGTGACGGGTTGGGTGTCGCGGGAGTCTCGGGGTCAGTCACGGTCAATTCGGGTCACCCCCGCGGTGGTGGCCTGACCGACCTCGACCGCGACCTCGACGCCCTCCGGGAGGTAGATGTCGACGCGCGAGCCGAAGCGGATCAGACCGATGCGTTCGCCCTGCTCCACCTTGGTACCGGCCGGCAGGTACGGCACGATGCGCCGGGCGACGGCGCCGGCGATCTGGACCATCTCGATGTCGCCGAGCTCGGTGTCGAAGTGCCAGACAACGCGCTCGTTGTTCTCGCTCTCCTTGTTGAACGCCGGGACGAACCCGCCGGGCACGTGCTCCACGGACGTCACCGTGCCCGCGAGGGGCGCGCGGTTGACGTGGACGTTCAGCGGGCTCATGAAGATGGCGACCCGGGTCCGGCCGTCCTTCCACGGCATGATGCTCTGCACCACACCGTCGGCGGGCGAGATGACCCGGCCCTGGGCGATCTCGCGCTCGGGGTCGCGGAAGAACCACAGCATGCCCGCGGCGAGCGCGGTGGCGGGCACGGCCGCCGCGGCCCAGCGCCCGGACGTGCGGGCCCGGGCGAGGCTGAGGGCCGCGGTGGCGACGGTCGGCAGGAGCCACGGCGATGCTCCGCGTGCGAGACGTCCGTTCAGGAAGCCGACGCGAGGTGCAGAGGTTTGGCTGTGGGGCATGGATGACCTTCGTAGCGGGTGATTGCCGCGCCGCAAACAGGGGGACGGGACGGCGGCTTTACTGGAATGCTATCGGTTGCGTGCAACAACTGGGCAAGCCAGAAGCCGAGTCGATGGCCGTCAGCCAGTGACTGGCAGTAATCCTTTCGCGACGAACCATGGGCGATTCGTCGCAAAAGGTACTTTCAGCCCTGAAGGCGGTACTCCTCAAGCAGGCGTCGCCCGATGATCATTTTCTGAATCTCGGCGGTACCTTCACCGATCAGCAGCATCGGGGCCTCGCGGTAGAGGCGCTCGATCTCGTACTCCTTCGAGAACCCGTAGCCACCGTGGATACGGAAGGCGTCCTCGACGACCTCCTTGCAGTACTCGGAGGCGAGGTACTTCGCCATCCCTGCTTCGAGGTCGTTTCGTTCCCCGGAGTCCTTTTTGCGTGCTGCGTTCACCATCATCGCATGGGCGGCTTCGACCTTGGTAGCCATCTCGGCCAGCTTGAACTGGATGGCCTGGTGTTCCGCGATCGGCTTGCCGAAAGTGTGACGTTGCTGGGCATACGAGACACCCAGCTCGAAGGCACGCTGAGCGACGCCGCAGCCACGGGCCGCCACGTTCACGCGGCCCACCTCGACCCCGTCCATCATTTGGTAAAACCCTCGCCCGGTCGTCCCACCGAGTACCCGATTGGCCGGAATGCGCAGTCCGTCCATGATGAGCTCGGTCGTGTCGACGCCCTTGTAGCCCATCTTGTCGATCTTGCCCGGGATGGTCAGGCCCGGACGGACCTCCCCGAAGCCCGGCTCCTTCTCGACGAGGAAGGTGGTCATCGACTTGTGGGGCGCCGTGCCCTCGGGGTGTCCTTCGTCACTTCGCACGAGGACCGCCACCAGGGTGGAGGTGCCGCCGTTCGTCAGCCACATCTTCTGGCCGTTCAGGACGTACTCGTCGCCGTCCTTCACCGCCTTGGAGGAGATGGCCGACACGTCCGAGCCCAGCGCCGGCTCCGACATGGAGAACGCGCCGCGGACCTCGCCCAGCGCCATACGGGGCAGGAAGTGGTCCTTCTGCTCCTGCGTGCCGTGCTGCTTGAGCATGTACGCCACGATGAAGTGGGTGTTGATGATGCCCGAGACGGACATCCAGCCACGGGCTATCTCCTCGACGCACAGGGCGTAGGTGAGGAGCGACTCACCCAGGCCGCCGTACTCCTCGGGGATCATCAGCCCGAAGAGGCCGAGTTCCTTGAGGCCGTCGACGATGTCCTGCGGGTACTCGTCGCGGTGCTCCAGCTGGGTCGCGACCGGGATGATCTCCTTGTCGACGAACTCCCGGACGGTCTTGAGGATCTCCCGCTGGACGTCCGTGAGCCCGGCGGTCTGGGCGAGTCGGGCCATGGCTACTTCACCTGTTCCTTCAGCGTGGGCCGGCCGGGCTGCTCGCCGCCGCGCTCCTTGATGTACGTCTGCGTCGGGACCATCACCTTGCGCCGGAAGACGCAGACGAGGGTGCCGTCCTGCTTGTACCCCTTGGTCTCGACGTAGACGATGCCCCGGTCGTCCTTCGACTTGGAGGGGGTCTTGTCGAGGACCGTGGTCTCGCCGTAGAGCGTGTCGCCGTGGAAGGTGGGCGCCACGTGCCGCAGGGACTCGATCTCCAGGTTGGCGATGGCCTTCCCGGAGACGTCCGGCACGGACATGCCCAGCAGCAGCGAGTAGATGTAGTTGCCCACGACGACGTTCTTGCCGAAGTCGGTCGTGTTCTCGGCGTAGTTGCTGTCCATGTGGAGCGGGTGGTGGTTCATGGTCAGCAGACAGAAGAGGTGGTCGTCGTACTCCGTGACCGTCTTCCCGGGCCAGTGCTTGTAGACCGCCCCGACCTCGAACTCTTCGTACGTGCGTCCGAACTGCATGGCCCTACGCCTCCGGGGTCTCGAACTTGCTGGTGCGCTGCATGCCCGCCGCGCGCCCCTTGCCCGCGATGACCAGGGCCATCTTGCGGCTGGCCTCGTCGATCATCTCGTCGCCGAGCATCGCGGAGCCCTTCTTGCCGCCGGCCTCCGAGGTGCACCAGTCGTACGCGTCGAGGATGAGCTCGGCGTGGTCGTAGTCCTCCTGGGAGGGGGAGAAGACCTCGTTGGCCGCGTCGACCTGGCCGGGGTGCAGCACCCACTTGCCGTCGAAGCCCAGCGCCGCCGCCCGGCCGGCCACCTCGCGGTAGGCGTCCACGTCGCGGATCTGGAGGAAGGGGCCGTCGATGGCCTGGAGGTCGTGGGTACGGGCCGCCATCAGGATCCGCATCAGGATGTAGTGGTAGGCGTCCGCGCCGTAGCCGGGCGGCTGCATGCCCACGACCAGCGTCTTCATGTTGATCGAGGCCATGAAGTCGGCCGGGCCGAAGATGATCGTCTCCAGCCGGGGCGAGGCGCCGGCGATCGCGTCGACGTTGACCAGGCCCTTGGCGTTCTCGATCTGCGCCTCGATGCCGATCTTGCCGACCTCGAAGCCCATCGTCTTCTCGATCTGGGTCAGCAGCAGGTCCAGCGCCACGACCTGCTGCGCGTCCTGGACCTTCGGCAGCATGATGCAGTCGAGGTTCTGGCCGGCGCCCTCGACGACCGTGATGACGTCGCGGTACGTCCAGTGCGTGGTCCAGTCGTTCACGCGCACGACCCGGGTCTTGCCCGTCCAGTCGCCGTTGTTCAGCGCGTCCACGATCGTGTGGCGGGCGCCCTCCTTGGCGAGCGGGGCGCAGGCGTCCTCCAGGTCCAGGAACACCTGGTCCGCCGGCAGGCCCTGGGCCTTCTCCAGGAACCGCGGGTTCGAGCCGGGGACCGCGAGGCAGGAGCGGCGCGGGCGCAGCCGGTTCACGGGAGTCGTGGGCGTGGTCATGCGGGGACCTCCAGGGGATCGAGCTTGTTCGCTTTCCGGATCTCGTCGACGATACGGCCGATGATCTCCGTGATACCGAAGTCTTTGGGGGTGAAGACGGCGGCGACGCCCGCCGCCTTGAGTGTCACGGCATCCGCGTTCGGAATGATGCCGCCGACGATGACGGGTATGTCACCCGCCCCCGCCACGCGCAGGCGTTCGAGGACGTCCGGGACGAGCGCGCTGTGCGAACCGGACAGGATGGACAGTCCCACGCAGTGGACGTCCTCGGCGAGCGCCGCGGAGGAGATCTCCTCGGGTGTCAGCCTGATGCCCTGGTAGACCACCTCGAAGCCCGCGTCGCGGGCCCGGACGGCGATCTGCTCGGCGCCGTTGGAGTGCCCGTCCAGGCCGGGCTTGCCGACCAGCAGGCGCAGGCGGCCGGAGCCGAGGTCGTCCGCGGTGCGGGAGACCTTCTCGCGGACGAGGGCCATGGGCGTGCCCTCCTCGGCGGTGACCGCCACGGGGGCGGAGGAGACGCCGGTCGGGGCGCGGAACTCGCCGAAGACCTCACGCAGGGCGCTCGACCACTCGCCGGTGGTGACACCGGCCCGGGCGCACTCCAGGGTGGCCTCCATGAGGTTCTCGGTGCCGGTGGCGGCCTGCTTCAGCCGGTCCAGGGCCTGGCCGACCGTGGGGAAGACGAACGGGTCGCCGCCCCCCTGCCGGTCCGAGGACTCCTGGCGCTCGGCGCGCCAGCGCACGATGCGTTCGACGGTGAGGGCCTCCACCGCGGGGTCGACCGTCATGATCGCGCCGTCGAGGTCCGCGGTGAGAGGGTTCTCCTCGGTCTGCTGGAAGCAGTTGACCCCGACGATCTTGTCCTCGCCGGCCTCGATCCGCGCCCGCCGCTCGGCGTGCGAGGAGACCAGCTGGGACTTGAGGTAGCCGGACTCGACGGCGGCCATCGCGCCGCCCATCCCCTGGATCCGGTCGATCTCGGCCAGGCACTCCTCCACGAGGGACTCGACCTTGGCCTCGATCACGTGGGAGCCCGCGAAGATGTCCTCGTACTCCAGCAGGTCGCTCTCGTGGGCCAGCACCTGCTGGATCCGCAGCGACCACTGCTGGTCCCACGGGCGGGGCAGGCCCAGCGCCTCGTTCCAGGCGGGCAGCTGCACGGCGCGGGCGCGGGCGTCCTTGGAGAGGGTGACCGCCAGCATCTCCAGCACGATGCGCTGGACGTTGTTCTCCGGCTGCGCCTCGGTCAGGCCCAGGGAGTTGACCTGGACGCCGTACCGGAAGCGGCGCTGCTTGTCGTTCTCGATGCCGTAGCGCTCCCGGGTGACCTTGTCCCAGATGCGGCCGAAGGCGCGCATCTTGCACATCTCCTCGATGAAGCGGACGCCCGCGTTCACGAAGAACGAGATCCGGGCGACCACCTCGCCGAAGCGCTCCTCGGGCACCTGGCCCGAGTCCCGCACCGAGTCCAGCACGGCGATGGCGGTGGACATCGCGTACGAGATCTCCTGGACCGGGGTGGCCCCGGCCTCCTGGAGGTGGTACGAGCAGATGTTGATCGGGTTCCACTTGGGGATGTGGTTGACCGTGTACGCGATCATGTCCGTCGTCAGGCGGAGCGAGGGTCCCGGCGGGAAGACGTGCGTCCCGCGCGAGAGGTACTCCTTGACGATGTCGTTCTGCGTGGTGCCCTGGAGCTGCGAGACGTCCGCACCCTGCTCCTCGGCCGCCACCTGGTAGAGCGCCAGGAGCCACATGGCGGTGGCGTTGATCGTCATCGAGGTGTTCATCTGCTCCAGGGGTATGTCCTGGAACAGCCGCCGCATGTCGCCCAGATGGGAGACCGGGACCCCGACCCGGCCCACCTCGCCGCGGGCGAGGATGTGGTCGGGGTCGTAGCCGGTCTGCGTCGGCAGGTCGAACGCGACCGACAGGCCGGTCTGGCCCTTGGCGAGGTTGCGGCGGTACAGCTCGTTGGACGCCTCGGCCGTGGAGTGGCCGGCGTACGTCCGCATGAGCCACGGACGGTCCTTCTGGCGCTCTGTCATCTCAGGCTGTCCTTTTGGCCTCTGAGGCGTCTCAGACGTTACGGAAGCGATTGATCGCGTCGAGGTGCGTGGCGCGCAGCTCGTGGTCGCGCACGCCCAGGCCCTCCTCGGGGGCCAGCGCGAGGACGCCGACCTTGCCCTGGTGGAGGTTGCGGTGGACGTCGTACGCGGCCTGGCCGGTCTCCTCCAGGGAGTAGACCTTCGACAGGGTGGGGTGGATCTTGCCCTTGGCGATCAGGCGGTTGGCCTCCCACGCCTCGCGGTAGTTCGCGAAGTGCGAGCCGATGATCCGCTTGAGCGACATCCACAGGTAGCGGTTGTCGTACTCGTGCATGTAGCCCGAGGTCGAGGCGCAGGTGGTGATGGTGCCGCCCTTGCGCGTGACGTAGACGCTCGCGCCGAAGGTCTCGCGGCCCGGGTGCTCGAAGACGATGTCGATGTCCTCGCCGCCGGTCAGCTCGCGGATGCGCTTGCCGAAGCGCTTCCACTCCTTGGGGTCCTGGGTGTGCTCGTCCTTCCAGAACTTGTAGCCCTCGGCGTTGCGGTCGATGACCGCGTCGGCGCCCATGGCCCGGCAGATGTCCGCCTTCTCGGGGCTGGAGACCACGCAGATCGGGTTGGCCCCGCCGGCCAGCGCGAACTGGGTGGCGTACGAGCCGAGGCCGCCGCTCGCGCCCCAGATCAGGACGTTGTCGCCCTGCTTCATGCCGGCGCCGTTGCGGGAGACCAGCTGGCGGTAGGCGGTGGAGTTGACCAGGCCGGGGGAGGCGGCCTCCTCCCAGCTGAGGTGGTCCGGCTTGGGCATCAGCTGGTTGGACTTGACGAGGGCGATCTCCGCCAGTCCGCCGAAGTTGGTCTCGAAGCCCCAGATGCGCTGCTCGGGGTCGAGCATCGTGTCGTTGTGGCCGTCCGAGGACTCCAGCTCGACCGAGAGGCAGTGGGCGACGACCTCGTCGCCCGGCTTCCAGGCGTTCACGCCGGGGCCGGTGCGCAGCACGACGCCCGCGAGGTCGGAGCCGATGACGTGGTACGGCAGGTCGTGGCGCTTGGTGAGCTCCGACAGGCGTCCGTAGCGCTCCAGGAAGCTGAAGGTGGACACCGGCTCGAAGATCGAGGTCCAGACGGAGTTGTAGTTGACCGAGGAGGCCATGACGGCCACCAAGGCCTCGCCCGGACCGAGTTCGGGGACCGGCACCTGGTCGAGGTGCAGGGACTTGCGCGGGTCCTTCTCGCGCGTGGTGAGCCCGGCGAACATCTCCGCCTCGTCCTTGTGCACGGTGATCGCGCGGTACGAGTCGGGGAGCGGCAGGGCCGCGAAGTCTGCGGCGGTAGCGGCCTGCGACTGGATCGCGTCCAGGATGTCCTTCACGGTAGAGCCTCCGGCATGAGCGCTGATGGGGGTGCGCTGGGGGATACGCGTTGCGTGCGTGGGAGCGCGTTGTGGGTGCTGCGGTACTGCGTGCCGTCGGTCCGGCTGGTGCGGTGGTGCTGGCGACGCCCGTGGTGAGGCGTGCGGTGCCTGGTGACGCAGGCATCCGGGGCGCGTTCCGTGCCGAGTGGGCGTGGGCCGCGGGGACATCCGGACGAGATTCAACGTATGGCACCCCGTGTCACTCAGCAAGGCACCGCGTGCCAAAACTTTCTCTCATTTGCCTATTGACCTGCGCAGATGAGCGATGATCGATCAGAGTTACCCACGAGTAGGGACAAGCTGGACACACGCAGACGGCCGCCCCCGGGTACGGGGACGGCCGTCTGAGGCGCCTACCGGCGGTAGCCGCCGGCTCGCTTCGCTGTCTGTTCTCGCTACGTGTTGCGCAGGGCCTCTTCGATGGTCCGCATGACCTCGTCCAGCGGGGCGTCGGTACGGGCCACCGCGACGAGTACCTCGCCCCGCGTGCGGACCGCGGCCGGAGCGGCCGCGGCCGCGCCCGGGGTGCGCCCCGCGCCGATGCCCGAGCCGAAGGTGTTGCGCACGATGGAGAAGGCGTGGTCGAGCTGCGCCTCCACGTCCCCCTGGCCGCCCGCCCGCAGCCAGCGCCGCAGGACGTGGTTGTGCGCGGTCACCACCGCCGAGGCGGCCACCTCGGCCAGGAGCGGGTCGTCATTGCCGTCGTGGTGGTCCTGCTCGTCGAAGTGCGCCAGCAGGTAGCGCGTGAAGAGCCGCTCGTACCGGGCCACCGAGGCGATCTCCCGCTCGCGCAGCGCCGGCACCTCCCGGGTCAGCCGGTAGCGCTCCACCGACACGGCCGGCGAGGCGGCGTACATCTTCATGACTTCCTTGATCCCGCGGCACACCGTGTCGAGCGGGTGCTCGTGCGCCGGAGCGACGTCCAGCACGGCCTCGGCGCGGGTCAGGGTGTCGTCGTGGTCCGGGAAGATCGCCTCCTCCTTGGACCGGAAGTGCCGGAAGAAGGTGCGCCGTGCCACGCCCGCGGTCGCGGCGATCTCGTCGACCGTCGTCGCCTCGTACCCCTTGTTCGCGAACAGCTCCATGGCCGCCGCGGCGAGCTCGCGACGCATCTTGAGCCGCTGCGCGGCCGCCCGGGTGCCGGCCGCGCTCTCCGGGGCGTCGGAGGCCGTGGCGGCGCGGGGCGAGGTCTTGGCGGGCTGGGACATAGAGCGAAAGTACTTCATTCGCGACGGGGACCGCGCCTGCGGGGGGCGGGGCGGGTGGGACGGGGGTGGATGCGGGGGAGGGCCGGCACTGGGCACACAGTGCTCGTCGGGAGGGTTCGCCCGCCGTGAGGGTCCGGCGGGCCCGAGGAGCCCTCCCCACGCATCCGGCTCGTGGCCCGGAGGGTTACCGGCGGGCGTGCTCACGGAATCCGCGGCCGGTCTTCCGGCCCAGGCAGCCCGCCGCCACCAGGTGCTCCAGCAGCGCGGAGGGGGCCAGTCCCGGGTCGCGGAACTCCTTGTGCAGCACCTTCTCGATGGTCAGCGAGACGTCGAGCCCGACCACGTCGAGGAGCTCGAAGGGCCCCATCGGGTAGCCGCCGCCCAGCTTCATCGCCGCGTCGATCTCGTCGAGGCTGGCGTAGTGCTGCTCGACCATCTTGATCGCGTTGTTCAGGTACGGGAACAGCAGCGCGTTCACGATGAAGCCGGCGCGGTCCCCGCAGTCGACCGGGTGCTTGCGCACCTTGGTGCAGATCTCGCGGACCGTGGCGTGCACGTCGTCGGCGGTCAGGACCGTGCGGACCACCTCGACCAGCTTCATGGCCGGAGCCGGGTTGAAGAAGTGCATGCCGATCACGTCCTGCGGGCGCGAGGTCACGCGGGCGACCGCGATCACCGGCAGTGAGGAGGTGGTGGTGGCCAGCACCGCGCCCGGCTTGCAGACCTTGTCCAGGGCCGCGAACAGCTCCTGCTTGACCGCCAGGTCCTCGGCGACCGCCTCGACGGCCAGGTCCACGTCGGCGAAGGCGTCCAGCGAACCGGCCGCGGTGATCAGTTCCAGGGTCCGCTCCGCCGCGGCCTCGGTCAGCTTGCCCTTGGACACCGCACGGCCCAAGGACTTGCCGATCGAGGCCTTCGCGGCGTCGGCCTTCTCCTGGCTCCGGGCGGCCAGGACCACCGGGAACCCGGACTGCGCGAAGACCTGCGCGATGCCGCTCGCCATGGTGCCCGAGCCGGCGACGCCGACCGAGGCCACCGGGCGGCCCTCGCCGAGCCGCGCGCCGTCCTGCGGGGTCTGCGCGTCGCGGACCACCGCGGAACCGCCCGGGGCGTCGTACGTGTAGAAGCCGCGCCCGGACTTGCGTCCGGTCAGCCCGGCCTCGGCCAGGTGGCCGAGGATCGGGGCCGGGGCGTGCAGCCGGTCGCCGGAGTCCGCGTACATGGCCTCCAGGACGGTGCGGGCGGTGTCCACGCCGATCAGGTCGAGCAGCGCGAGCGGCCCCATCGGCAGACCGCAGCCCAGCCGCATCGCCGCGTCGATGTCCTCGCGGGAGGCGTACTTCGCCTCGTACATGGCGGCGGCCTGGTTCAGGTACCCGAAGAGCAGGCCGTCGGCGACGAAGCCGGGGCGGTCGCCGATCAGGACCGGCTCCTTGCCGAGCCCGCGGGCCAGCTCGGTGACCGCCTCGACGGCCGGCGGGGAGGTCAGCACGCAGGAGACGATCTCGACCAGCTTCATCGAGGGCGCCGGGTTGAAGAAGTGCAGGCCCAGGACGCGCTCGGGGCGCTGGGACTCGGCGGCGAGCCGCGTCACCGACAGGGCGTTGGTGCCGGTGGCCAGGATGGTGTCCGGCCGCACGATCGCGTCGAGCTCGCGGAACACCCGCTGCTTGAGCTCGTAGGACTCGGGCACGACCTCGATGACGAGGTCGGCCTCCGCGGCGGCGCCCAGGTCCGTGAAGGTGCGGAAGCGGGCGAGGACGTCAGCGCGCTCCTGCTCGGTGAGGCGCTCCTTGGCGACGGAGCGCGCGGTGCCGGCCGTGAGGGCGGCCGTGGCGCGCCGGGCCGCGGCGTCGCTGATGTCGATGCCGATGACCTCGTGGCCGGCCTGGGCGAGGACCTCGGCGATGCCGGTGCCCATCGTGCCGAGACCGACGACGGCGATGGTCTGGAGGGTGGACTGACTGGACGGACGGTCCATCGAGGGACTCCAGTGGGAGAGGGTGACGACTGAGGGGGCACGGCGGCGTGTACGAGGCCGTGCGGGATGCCCGAAGGGCGGAAACGGCCGGACCCTGTCCCGGGGTCGCGCCGTGAGGTCGTGCAGAACCGACTGGCACGGGGCGGCTGCGTCACCAGGCCTGCCCCGCACGTGTTGAAGAGACTGTAACTCGCCGGTAACTGGCGCGCCAGAGTGCGCAGATGTGACCTGTACCGCCGAAATGTACCGATCATCGATCATCGATCATCAGGCGGATCCGGGAGGTCGGCGCAGGCCGCGCGCCCCGACTCGCGGAACCCCGTACAGCGGCTGCCGCAGCCCTCTAGGGTGGCCCGGTGAACGACGTGCTCGATCGTCTGCGGACGGAAGCCACCGGTTCGCCGGAGTACCCGGAGTACGAGGCGCTCCTCGCCGCGGCGCCGGACGTCCTGGCGGCGTCCCTGACTTCGGCCGGACTGCCCCTGTGGGCCCGGGAGCTGGCCGCGTACCGGCTCGCGCTGGCGGGGGACCGCCGTGCCTTCGAGTCCCTGGTCCTGCTGCTCAACCACCGGGACCCGCCGCGCTGCGCGGCCGCCGCCGAGGCACTCGCCGTACTCGGCGACCCGCGCACCGCCCGCGCCGCGGCCGCCCTCGCCACCAACTCGCTGCGCACGGCCTACGCCCTCCAGCCCGTACGGCTGCTCACCGCCCTGCGCGCCCCCGAGTCGGTTCCGGCCCTGACGGCCACCCTGTCCCGGCTGCTCTCCCCGCACGATCCGTACTGGCGGGTGGCCCTGGCGTGCGTCGAGGGGCTGGGCGCCCTGGCCGACCCGCGGGCCCGCGAGGTCCTGCTCCGGGCCCAGTCCCACCCGCGC
>NZ_JBHXRU010000142.1:0-11777 GCF_042716255.1 Streptomyces sp. NPDC058662
GGGCCGCCCCGCGCGGGTTGCGGGCGCCTCCCGCCCGGCCGTGTCGCCCGCCGGCGCCCGGCCGCGGGCCAACGATCGGCCGCGGTTACCAGCGGAAGGTGCGCATGCGCATCTGCTGGCGCATGCGGGCCGCGCGGGCGCGGCGGGGCTGGACGCGTTCACGCAGCTCGCGCGCCTCGTTCAGGTCGCGCAGGAACTGCGCGCGCCGCGCTCGGCGCTGCGCCGCCGTCTCCGGCGTCTCGTACTCTTCGCTCGGCTGCGTGTCGGGCATCCGCCACCACCCCGGCTGGTCCGGTCGTCCTCCTTCGCCGGCGCGAAGCAGACCCCCCGCCACCACCTTCCCCCGTACGGCCCGATTGATGCCACCCCCGCCCAGGTCAGGCGTCGTCCGTGAGGGCGGGGACCACGGCCACCGGACCCCGGGCGTGCTGGAGGACCGCGTTCGCGACCGAACCCATCAGCAGGGACCTGGGCCGGCGCCGCGGATGGTGGCGGCCGACCACGACCAGCGCCGCCGTGTGCGAGGTGTCGACCAGGCGCCCGGCCGCGTCCCCGGGTACGGCGGCCTGCTCCACGGGCACGTCCGGGAACCGCTCGCGGTACGGCGCCAGGCGCTCCGTCTGCGCCCGCAGCATCTCCCGCTCCGCCGGTACGCCGTCCCCCTCGTCCGCGAGCCCCTCCGGCGGGATCACCGCGAAGGGACTGTCGATCACCATCGTCGGGGCGGGCGGCACGGCGTACGCGGAGACCACCTGGACGGCGGTCCCCCGCGCGGCGGCCTCCGTGAAGGCGAAGGCCAGTACGTCATCGGGCGTCTCCGCCGCGTGCAGCCCCAGCACCACCCGCCCGGCCGACGCCGCGGCTCCGTAGGGATCTCCGCCGCCGCCCGCCCCGCCGGCCTCCCCGCCGCCCGCCGCGCTCCGCTCCGCGTGCGGGACCACCACCACCGGGCACGGCGCGGTCGTGGCCACGGCGCGGCTGTTCGAACCGAGCAGCAGGGTGGCGAACCCGCCGCGCCCCCGCGAGCCCATCACCAGCATCCGGGCCCCCGACCCGACCACCCGCAGCGCCTCGGGGACGGAGCCCTCCAGCGACTCGTACCGGATGCCGTCGGGGAGCTCGGGGCCTCCTCCGAGCAGGGCCCTGATCCGCTCCTCGACCGGATCCGCGAACTGGCCGGGCTGCGCGGGGTCGTGCAGCGAGGCGCGGCGACCCGCGTACAACTGGGCGTGGTCGGGGAGAACATGGGCGATCAGCAGGGCCGCGCCGTGCCGGACGGCCGCGGCCCGGGCCCACTCCAGGGCCTTGAGGCTGTGTTCGGATCCGTCCACGGCGGCTATGACCGGTGTGTTGCTCATCAGTCCAGCGTGCTGGGGGTCCGGGAGGGGCGCATCCGCAGGCCGTCGCGGGCGTGGCGCGGCTCGGGACGCGAAGCGGCCGCGACAGCGCGTAGCCTTTTGGGTGAGGGTCGCGTCGTGCGGCCGTTTTCGCAGGTAGCGGGGTCGCAGGCGGCAGGTCTAAGCCCTGCGGTCGAGTCTTGGAGGAAGTTGTGCGTTTGCAGGTCGTCGATCACCCCTTGGTGGCGCACAAACTCACCACCCTGCGCGACAAGCGCACCGACTCCCCCACGTTCCGCCGGCTCGCCGACGAGCTGGTGACCCTCCTCGCGTACGAGGCCACCCGCGACGTGCGCACCGAGCAGGCCGACATCGAGACCCCGGTCGGTCCGACCACCGGTGTGAAGCTCTCGCACCCGCGCCCGCTCGTGGTGCCGATCCTGCGGGCCGGCCTCGGCATGCTCGACGGCATGGTCCGGCTGCTGCCGACCGCCGAGGTGGGCTTCCTGGGCATGGTCCGCAACGAGGAGACGCTGGAGGCCTCCACGTACGCGACGCGCATGCCGGAGGACCTCTCCGGGCGGCAGGTGTACGTGGTCGACCCGATGCTGGCCACCGGCGGCACGCTCGTCGCGGCGATCCGCGAGCTGATCAAGCGCGGCGCGGACGATGTCACGGCCGTGGTGCTGTTGGCGGCGCCCGAGGGCGTCGAGATCATGGAGCGCGAGCTCGCGGGCACGCCGGTGACGGTGGTGACGGCCGCCGTGGACGAGCGGCTCAACGAGCACGGCTACATCGTGCCGGGGCTGGGCGACGCGGGCGACCGCATGTACGGCTCCGCCGAATAGGCAGCGTCGGCTCCGCCGGATAAGCAGGGTCGGCTCCGCCGAATAAGCAGCCTCGGCTCCGCCGAGTAGGACGCCTCGCTCCGCCGAGGAGGGAACGCCGGCTGTGCCGGACCGTGCCCGTCGGGGAGTACGGCCGGACCGCGCACGCGGTCCGGCCGGTTCAGTGGGTCGGGGTCAGCAGGTCGAGGGCGCGGGCGCGGGGTTGGCCAGGAGGGCCAGCGCCTTGTCCGCGTCCTCCTTGGTGCTCAGCTCCTTGAAGGCGTCGCCCAGGATCAGGTCGATGTCCGCGCCTTCGCGGGTGTCGGTCTGCTGGGTGGTGCCGGGGAGCTGGGTGCCGAGGACGGAGAAGGCCGCCTTGTCGGTCGCGGGGGAGCCCAGCAGTATCCCGGTGCCGGGGACCTTCTTGTCGAAGTCTGCGGGGGCGTTGCCGACGTTGCCGATGAGGAAGCCGCGTTTGGCCAGTTCGTCGCCGACGGCTTTGGCGAGGCCCGCGCGCGGGGTGGCGTTGTAGACGTTGACCGTGATGTCACCGGGCTTGGGCAGCACGACGGCCGTTTTCGGCGGGGTCGAGGCCGCGGCGGGGCCGCCCTTGACCGCGGCCTTCGCCGCCGGTGTCGGGCAGTCCTTGGCGCCGGCCACCGTGTTCCGTTTGGGGCTGTCGCCGCGGAACACATCGATGAGCTGCATAGCCCCGTAGCCGAGCAGGGCGAGCGCGAGGACCGAGCCGAGCACGGCGAAGGCGATCCGACGGCGGCTCCGCTTACGGCTCATGCGGGGGTAGGCAGCTCCCGTGACGCGGTACTTTCCGCCCATGCCGGGGGGAGTGAGCATGCTCATGGGCGCAGCGTAGTGCCGAGCGGGAGCGATGCCTACTAAATGATCTGCTGATAGGTCAATAGTGACCCGAAAGGCCCAATCCGTCACGAAGGGGAAGCGGGCGTCCAGGCGTCGAAGGGCGCGCCGCGACGGGCGTTTCGCGTGCGCGGACGATCGGATGGAGCGTGTTCCCGCACGTCAGCGCGGCACGGCTGGGACGGCGGCCCCGTACGGGCCGTGGGCCGGCCCAGTGCCGGGCCCGGCACCGGCGCTACCGGCAGGCCCGAGGGCGGCGCGTGTCAGTCCATTTCGAGGACGCGCGCGTGCAGTACCTGGCGCTGCTGGAGGGCCGCGCGCACGGCGCGGTGCAGCCCGTCCTCCAGGTAGAGGTCGCCGCGCCACTTGACGACGTGGGCGAAGAGGTCGCCGTAGAAGGTGGAGTCCTCGGCGAGCAGCGTTTCGAGGTCCAGCTGCCCCTTGGTCGTCACCAGCTGGTCGAGCCGGACCGGGCGTGGCGCGACGTCCGCCCACTGCCGCGTGCTTTCGCGGCCGTGGTCGGGGTAAGGCCGCCCGCTACCGATGCGCTTGAAGATCACACGGAAAGCCTACCGGGCCGGTGCCTGCGGGCGCAGCCGTGCGCCGTCGGTGCAAAAGTGACGGACAGCGCTAATTCGGGAGTGATCCATGAGTGAGAGCACCGGCCCCGCCGGCGGCACCGGCCCCACCGGGGCGGCCGCCGAGACGGTCGTCCCCGCCGAGACCGCCGGAACCGCCGCGAGTCCCGGAACCGCCGCGACCGCGGCGAGCCCCGACACCGCCGCGAGCCCCGCGGTGTCCGAGATCGCCGCCGGGTACGCCTTCACCGGTCCCGCGCTCGACCTGGGTGCCCTCCTGTGGGACGGCGCGTGCCTGCCCGACCGGCAGATCCGCATCCCGTTGTCCATGCTCAACCGCCACGGCCTGGTGGCGGGCGCCACCGGCACCGGCAAGACGAAGACCCTGCAGCTCATCGCCGAGCAGCTGTCGGCCCAGGGCGTCCCGGTCTTCCTCGCCGACATCAAGGGCGACGTGTCGGGGATCTCGGCGCCGGGGACTCCCGGTCCGAAGGTCGAGGAGCGGGCCGCCGAGGTGGCCCAGCGATGGGAGGCCGCCGGCTGCCCCAGTGAGTTCTACGCGCTCGGCGGGATCGGCCCCGGCATCCCGGTCCGGTCGACCGTCACGAGCTTCGGCCCGGTGCTGCTGTCGAAGGTGCTGCAGCTCAACCGCACCCAGGAGCAGTCCCTCGGCCTGATCTTCCACTACGCCGACACCAAGGGTCTGGAGCTGGTCGACCTCAAGGACCTCCGGGCGGTGGTCGCCTTCCTCGTCTCGGACCAGGGAAGGCCGGAGCTCAAGGGCATCGGCGGTCTGTCCACGGTGACGGCCGGGGTGATCCTGCGGGCGCTGACCGCGTTCGAGCAGCAGGGCGCGGCCGAGTTCTTCGGAGAGCCCGAGTTCGACACGGGCGAGTTCCTGCGCACGGCCCCGGACGGCCGCGGGCTGGTCTCCGTACTGGAGCTCCCGGCGGTCCAGGACAAGCCCCAGCTCTTCTCCACCTTCCTGATGTGGCTGCTGGCCGACCTCTTCAACGACCTGCCGGAGGTCGGCGATCTGGAGCGGCCCAAGCTCGTCTTCTTCTTCGACGAGGCCCACCTGCTCTTCAACGACGCCTCCAAGGCCTTCCTCGACTCCATCACCCAGACGGTCCGGCTGATCCGCTCCAAGGGCGTCGGCGTCTTCTTCGTCACGCAGACCCCCAAGGACGTGCCGTCGGACGTCCTGGCCCAGCTCGGCAACCGGGTGCAGCACGCCCTGCGCGCCTTCACCCCCGACGACGCGAAGGCGCTGCGGTCCACGGTCAGGACCTTCCCGCGCTCCGCCTACGACCTGGAGGAGCTGCTCACCCGACTGGGCACCGGCGAGGCCGTGGTCACCGTCCTCAGCGAGAACGGCGCCCCGACCCCGGTCGCCGCGACCCGGCTGCGCGCTCCGCAGTCGCTGATGGGACCGGTCGAACCCTCCGCCCTGGACCGGGCGGTGAAGGCCTCGGCCCTCTACGCGCGCTACGCGCAGCCCGTCGACCGTGAGTCGGCGTACGAGAGAATCAGCGCCGAGCAGGCCGCCGCCGAGGGACGGGCGGAGGCGGCCGCGGCGGCCTCCGCGGAGGCGGAGCGGGCGGCGAAGGCCGAGAAGGCGCCGGAGGCGGCGCACGGCGCACCCGAACGGGATCCGTCGCTGGCCGAACAGGTCGTGGGGAGCGGGCTGTTCCGCTCGCTGGCCCGGTCGATCGGTACGCAGCTGGGCCGCGAGATCTCCCGGTCCGTCTTCGGGACGGCCCGCAAGCGCAGGTGACCCCCGTACGCCCGGCTGACCCCGTACGCCCGCGCTCCCCGGATTCCCGTACGTCCCGCGCCCCCCGGATCCCCGTACGCCCGCCCGCGGCCGTTCCCGGCCCGGCCGAACCGGGTGCCCGCCACCGGGCAGGCGCTGACAGACTCGGTGCATGCGGACCGAACTCACCGACACCACGTCCAGCAAGGTCGACCGGGCCCTGCTCGCAGCCCGACGGGCCATAGGCAGCCCCACGATGGGGCTGGTCCTGACCCTCGTCGTCGTCACCGACGAGGAGAACGCGTACGACGCCGTGCGGTCGGCCTCCGACGCGGCGCGCGAGCACCCGTGCCGCATCATCGCGGTGATCAGACGGACCGCGCGCGGCCCGTACCGGCGCCGGGTGAGCCGGCTGGACGCCGAGCTGCGGGTCGGCACGGACGCCGGCACCGGTGAGACCGTACTGCTGCGCCTGCACGGCGCGTTGACCGAGCAGGCGGGCTCGGTGGTCCTGCCGCTGCTCGTGCCCGACGCGCCCGTGGTGGCCTGGTGGCCGGGCGAGGCCCCCGCGGACCCGGCCGGGGACCCGATCGGCGCGCTCGCGCAGCGCCGGATCACGGACGCGGCGGCGGCGGCCGACCCGATCGGCGTGCTCGACGAGCGGGCCGCCGCCTACCGGCCGGGCGACACCGACCTGGCCTGGACCCGGCTGACGCCGTGGCGGGCCCTGCTGGCCGCCGCACTGGACCAGCGGCGGCTGGACGTGACGGGCGCGGCGGTCGAGAGCGAGGCGGACAACGCGAGCGCCGAGCTGCTGGCGCGCTGGCTGGAGGACCGGCTCGGGGTCCCGGTCGACCGGCTGGCGAGCGACGGGCCCGTGATCACCCGGGTCAGCCTGCGCAGCACGGGCGGTGAGGTCCGGGTGGACCGGCCCGGGGGCGCGCTGGCCACACTGAGCCTGCCGGGCAGCCCCGACCGCAGAGTGGCGTTGAAGATCCGCAGTGGGGCCGAGCTGATCGCGGAGGAGCTGCGCCGACTGGACGCGGACGTGGTCTACGGCTCCGCGCTGCGGCGGCGGCCGCTCCAGACGGGGCTCTCCGCGTAGTGGTTGTCGTACGTCGCGGAGCTGTCCTTGATGTCCTGCACGGTGGCCTCGCCCGCGTTGACCCGGCCCAGCAGCCGGTAGTAGTCGAAGCGGCCCATGCCGGGGGTGAAGCCGACGAACACGGCGGCGGTGTGCCCGGCGGCGGGGGCGAAGGCGTGTTTGACGCCCGGCGGGACGGCGATGAAGTCGCCGGCGCCCAGGGTGTGGATCTCGTCGCCGACCAGTACGTCGAGCAGTCCGGCGGTGACGTGGAAGAACTCGGTGGCCCTGGTGTGGAAGTGCACCGGGGCGCCGGCCGCACCCGCGTCGAAGGCAGCCGTGTTGCAGGTGAGTTCGGCGGTGTCCGTGAGCAGGGTGATGACGCTGCCGGGGGCGTCCTGGATGGCCTCGGCGGTGGCGGCGCGGGTCGCGGTCTGGTTCATGTCGTCCAACCTACGGGCGGGATCGACCGGCGACAGGGGTCAATCCGTAGGCCGTCCGACCGGTCAATCACTGCTCCGGTGAGGCCTTCGCGGCTTTGGCGGCGGCCTTCATCTCCTGCTTGTGCGCCCGCACCTTGGCCAGGGACTCCGGGCCGGTGATGTCCGCCGCCGAGCGGTAGACGCCGGCCGGCCCGTACGCGCCCGCCGCCTCCCGCCAGCCCTTCGGGCGCACGTCGAACCGTTTCCCGAGCAGCGCGAGGAAGATCTGCGCCTTCTGCTCCCCGAAGCCCGGCAGCGCCTTGAGCCGGGCGAGCAGTTCCTCCCCCGTCGCCGCGTCCGCCCAGACCGCGGAGGCGTCCCCGTCGTAGTGGTCCACCAGGTACGCGCACAGCTGCTGCACGCGTTTGGCCATGGAGCCCGGGTAGCGGTGCACGGCCGGCTTCTCGGAGAGGAGGGCGGCGAAGGCGTCCGGGTCGTACGCGGCGACGGCGTGTGCGTCCAGGTCCTCGCCCCCGAGCCGCCGGGCGATCGTCCAGGGCCCGGAGAACGCCCACTCCATCGGCACCTGCTGGTCCAGCAGCATGCCCACGAGCGCCGCGAGCGGGCTCCTGCCGAGCAGCGCGTCCGCTTCCGGCTGCTGCGCCAGCCTGATGGTGGCGCCGGTGGCGCCGGTCTTGTCGTCCATACCTCCAGCCTCCCCCGGGGCCGCCCGGCGTGCGCGGTTGGGCGCGCGGTTCCGTGCGCGATTGCCGCGCGGTTGTCGGAGGCCGCGCCTAGCGTGGGGAGGAACAGCTGGAGCAGGCGTGCGCACACGACAACGACACAGGAGTCGATCGACCATGGCTGAGTTCCCGGAAGGCGCCCCGTGCTGGGTGGATGCGATGTTCACCGACGTGGAGGGCGCCAAGACGTTCTACGCGGACGTGCTGGGCTGGACCTTCGGCGAGGAGAGCAGCGAGTACGGCAACTACACGCAGGCCTACTCGGACGGCAAGGCCGTCGCGGCCGTCGTCCCGCCGATGCCGGGGGCCGACGCGCCCTCGCAGTGGTGCCTGTACCTCGCCTCGTCCGACGTGGCGGCCACCGCGGAGAAGATCGGGGCGGCCGGCGGCGAGGTGCTCATGGGACCGATGCGGATCGGCAGCTTCGGCGCGATGCTGCTCGGCAAGGAGCCGGGAGGCGCCGTCTTCGGGGTCTGGCAGCCGGGTGACCACAAGGGCTTCGAGAAGATGGGCGAGGCGGGGGCGTACGCCTGGGCCGAGGTCTTCAGCAGGGAGCCGGACAAGCCGGACGCGTTCCTGGCGGAGGTCTTCCCGTACGGAACCCAGCGGCTGGAGCCGGGCGACGACCCCGCGGAAGCCGACATGGACTTCAAGGTCTTCACCCTGGGCGGCGAGGAGAACCCGGTGCTCGGCCGGATGAGGATGGGCGACGACTTCCCGCCCGAGGTGCCGTCGTACATCCAGGTCTACTTCGCCGTCCCGGACTGCGACGAGGCGGTCGCGAAGACGCGCAAGCACGGCGGCAAGGTCTACTCCGGACCCATGGACAGCCCGTTCGGGCGCTTCGCCGCGGTGGCGGACCCGCAGGGGGCGGCGTTCGCGGTGATCGACCTGACGACGACGGTCGGCGAGATGCCCCAGTTCGGCTGACCCCTCGGGCCGTACCGGTACGTGCCCGTCTGCGACGTGCCGGTGCGGGACGTGCCGGGTGGGGGTGCCGGTATGGGACGTGCCCGTGCGGGACGTGCCCGTGCCCCTGCCGGTGGTTCACGGCAGGGGCACGGGGGTGCGGGGGCGCCTCAGCGGCAGCGGTCGTTCCTACCCATGAGTGGAGGGATAGTCCCCCCGGCCCCCGTCCCGCCAGACCCCGGCCCCGATGATCACCCGGATGCCGGACCGCGTTCACCGCAGAACCGATCAGCCGCCCCCGCCGTACATGCCCCCGCGTCAGAACCAGCCCCCGCATCCGCCGGTCCCCGCCTGCGCGAAAGCCGGGGAACGCAGAAGGCCCCGGCCGGTTTTCCGGTCGGGCCTTTAAGTGCCCGGTGGGGCACGGGCGTCGCACCCCGGTCGGATTCCTACTTATTTGATAATCTCGATCTCATGAGTGAGATTCCGTACAGCGTCGGCGAAGGGCCGGCCACCAGAGTCAGCCTCTCCCTCCCCGAGGGGACGGCGGAGGCGATCCGCCGACGGGTCGGCAAGCGTGAGTTCTCCGCGTTCATCACCGAAGCGGTGGAGCGTGAGCTGCGCGGTCAGATCCTGGATGAGTACCTGGCCGACTACGAACGCCGTCAGGGGTCGATCTCCGAGCACGAGCAGGAGCGGGCGCGCCGGGTCTTCGACGAGGTGTTTGCCGAGGAGGGGCAGTGGCCCGCCGCAGGCTGAGTCACGAAGGCACCCTCGTTCTCGACTGCGAGGGCCTGTCGCAGTTCGTCGGTGATCATGAGCCCGTCGTCGCCCTCATCGCCGAAGCCCGCAAGCGGGGCATGGAGGTGGTCATCAGCGCGCTCACCATCGTCGAAGCGGTGCATCGCCGGACGGACAAGGCGCGGCTCGCCTGGGTCCTGTCCGGAGTGCGGATCGTGCACATCGGCGACGAGGAGGCCAAGGCCGCCTCAGCCATGCTGATCAACGCCGGGCTGCATGGTCACAAGTACGCCATCGATGCTGCTGTGGCCGAGATGGCGCTGCGTCAGCGCCGCCCGGTCGTCATGCTCACCTCGGACATCGACGACATGGCGAAGCTCTGTGGCGACAGAGTGCGCCTCGTCGCTGTGTAGTCGATGGGCCCTCGGAGATCGGAGAAGAGGCCTGTGGGCAAAGACCAGGACGACGAGACCTGAGGAACGACGAAGGGCCCCACCGCAAGCGGTGGGGCCCTTCGTCGTATTGCCCGGTGAGAGCAATGGCGGAGGATACGAGATTCGAACTCGTGAGGGGTTGCCCCCAACACGCTTTCCAAGCGTGCGCCCTAGGCCACTAGGCGAATCCTCCGCCGCAAACAATACAAGACGTTGAGGGGTGCTCGCGAACGTGATCGTCGGGAGGTGCCCCGGTCGGGGTCCGGGGGGTCCGTGCGAGGGGGGCGCGGGAGGTGTGGAGGGGGCCGGCTCGATTCCGGGGGCGTCCATCCGCTAGGGTGGGGCCAGCCCCTCACGTGGCGCTATCTCACCCAACTCCCCCAGGGCCGGAAGGCAGCAAGGGTAAGTGGGCTCTGGCGGGTGCGTGGGGGGCGCTTTGCGTTCCGGGCCGGGGTCGCGGACGCCGGCGGGCCGCTGTTGTCGGCGGGCCCGGATAACCTCGTATACGTGTCGTCCCTTGCGCTGTACCGCCGCTACCGCCCCGAGTCGTTCGCCGAGGTCATCGGGCAGGAGCATGTCACTGCCCCGCTGATGCAGGCCCTGCGCAACAACCGGGTCAATCACGCGTACCTGTTCAGCGGTCCGCGCGGATGCGGGAAGACCACCAGCGCGCGCATCCTCGCCCGCTGCCTGAACTGTGAGCAGGGTCCCACCCCGACACCCTGCGGCGTGTGCCAGTCCTGCCAGGACCTCGCCAGGAACGGGCGGGGCTCGATCGATGTCATCGAGATCGACGCCGCCTCGCACGGTGGTGTGGACGACGCCCGCGACCTGCGGGAGAAGGCGTTCTTCGGGCCCGCCGCCAGCCGCTACAAGATCTACATCATCGATGAGGCCCACATGGTCACCTCGGCGGGCTTCAACGCCCTGCTGAAGGTGGTCGAGGAGCCGCCGGAGCACCTCAAGTTCATCTTCGCCACCACGGAGCCGGAGAAGGTGATCGGCACCATCCGGTCCCGGACCCACCACTACCCCTTCCGGCTGGTGCCGCCCGGCACCCTGCGCGAGTACCTCGGCGAGGTCTGCGGCCGCGAGGGCGCCCGGATCGAGGACGGCGTGCTGCCGCTCGTCGTGCGCGCGGGCGCCGGTTCGGTGCGTGACTCGATGTCCGTGATGGACCAGCTGCTCGCCGGCGCCGCCGACGACGGTGTGACGTACGCCATGGCCACCTCGCTGCTCGGCTACACCGACGGCTCGCTGCTCGACTCCGTCGTCGACGCCTTCGCCGCCGGGGACGGGGCCGCGGCCTTCGAAATCGTCGACCGCGTCGTCGAGGGCGGCAACGACCCGCGCCGTTTCGTGGCCGACCTGCTGGAGCGGCTGCGCGACCTGGTCATCCTGGCCGCCGTGCCCGACGCCGGGGAGAAGGGGCTGATCGACGCCCCCGCCGACGTCGTGGAGCGGATGCAGGCCCAGGCGTCCGTGTTCGGGGCGGCCGAGCTGTCGCGCGCCGCCGACCTGGTCAACACCGGGCTCACCGAGATGCGGGGCGCGACCTCGCCGAGGCTGCAGCTGGAGCTGATCTGCGCCCGCGTGCTGCTGCCGGCCGCCTTCGACGACGAACGGTCCTTCCAGGCCCGGCTCGACCGCCTGGAGCGGAGCGGGGCCGCGGCGATGGCCGCCGCGCAGGGTGCCGCGCCGGTCCTGGGGTACGTACCCGGCCCGGAGGCGCACGGCATGGCGCCCGCCGGCCCGGCCGGGGGCATGGCCGCGGCGCGTGCGGCCGTACGGGCTCCCGAGCCCGAGGCCGCGCCGCAGCCGGTACGGCCCGCCGCGCCGGAGCCGACCGTTCCGGCCGCCGCTCCCGTGACGGCCGGAACCGCCGCCCGGGCCGCGGCGGCGTCCGCGCCGCCCGCCCCGTCCGCGCCCCAGGTCCCGCCGGGCGCACCGGCCTCCCAGACCGCGCCCGCAGCGCCGTCCCCGGCGCCCGGCGCCTGGCCCGGCGCCGCCCAGCCCGGCGGCGGTGCCCCCGGCGCCTGGCCCGGTGCCTCGGCCGCCGCCTCCGCCTCCGCC
>NZ_JBHXRU010000143.1:0-11592 GCF_042716255.1 Streptomyces sp. NPDC058662
CCCCCGGACCCCCGCGCCACAAACGCCGGCGGGGCTGGATGGTGCGGCGGGGGTGGGTGGTGGGGTGGGTGGTTAGATTGGGCGGGTGTTCTCTCGTCTTATGCGTCTGCCGCGTTTCGCCGCACTGGCCGTCTGTGCCGTGCCCGTGCTCGGACTGCTCGCCGTCGCGGCCTTCGCGCCGCTGCCCTTCGTGATCGCCCAGCCCGGGCTCACGGCCGACGTGCTGGGCGCTCGTGACGGGAAGCCCGTCATCTCCGTCACCGGTGCCCCGACCCGCGAGACCCGGGGCCAGCTCCGGATGACCACCATCCAGGCCACCGGCCCCTCCACGACCGTCAACCTCCCCGAGCTCGTCGGGCACTGGTTCGACACCAGCCGCTCGGTCATGCCCAAGGAGGCCGTCTACCCCTCCGGCGGAAGCGACGAGGAGATCGAGGAGCACAACCTGGAGGAAATGGAGAAGTCCCAGTCGACCGCCGCCCAGGCCGCCCTCGGATACCTCCACAAGGACCCGAAGGCCGTGAAGGTCGACCTCAACCTCGCCGACGTCGGCGGCCCCAGCGCCGGGCTCCTGTTCTCGCTCGGCATCGTCGACAAGCTCGACGGCGACGGCAGCGGCGGCGACCTCACCGGCGGCCGCAGCATCGCCGGTACGGGCACCATCGGCGCGGACGGCACGGTCGGCCCGGTCGGCGGGGTGGCCCTCAAGACGCAGGCCGCCCGGCGCGACGGGGCGAGCGTGTTCCTCGTACCGAAGGCCGAGTGCGCGGACGCGCGGACCGAACTCCCCGAGGGGCTCCGGCTGGTCCCTGTCACCTCGCTGTCGGGCGCCGTGGACGCGCTGCGCGCCCTGAACCGGGGCGAGCCGGTCCCGGCGTGCTGACCCGGCCCCGCTGAGGGGTCCGCCGGACCACCCGGGCCGTGTCGCCCCCGCCGCGCGGCCCCGCGTCAGCCCTCCTTGATGAAGCCCTCCTTCACCAGCCAGTCCTTCGCGACCTGGTGCGGGTTCTCGCCGTCCACGTCCACCTTCGCGTTCAGCTCCCGGGCCACCTCGGTCGTCAGCTTCCTCGTCAGCGGGTCCAGCAGCTTCTCGATCACCGGGTACGCGGCGAGCGTCTTCGCGTTCAGCTCCGGCGCCGCGTTGTAGTTGGGGAAGAAATGCCGGTCGTCGGCGAGGGTGTCCAGGTCCATGGCCTTGATCCGGCCGTCCGTGGTGAACGCCTCGCCCAGCAGGCAGGAGTCGGACTTCGAGACCTGGGTGTAGATGATCCCGGCGTCCATCTTCCGGATGTTGGCCGCGGGGATGTCCATCCCGTAGGCCTTCTCCATGCCGGGCAGCCCGTCCTCGCGGGAGGCGAACTCGTTCTCCACGCAGAGCGTCACCGCCGAGGGGTCCTTCCGCGCCAGTTCCGCCACGTCCGAGAGGGTCTTCAGCTTGTACCTGGCGTTGTTCTTCTTGCTGATGGCCAGCGTGTACGTGTTGTTGAGGGCGGACTGCGGAAGCCAGACCACCCCGTTCCCGGCGTCCCCCGCCCGCACCGCCTCCCACTGCTCGTGCGGGTCGTCGATCGGTTCGGTGTTGCCCTGGTAGGTGATCCACGCCGTGCCCGTGTACTCGTACATGGCGTCCGCGTCGCCCTTGCGGATGGCCTCGCGCGAGCTGATCGAGCCCGGCAGGTTGGTCCGGTCGAGGACCTCGGCCCCGGCGGCCTTGAAGATCAGGCCGATCATCTGCCCGAGCACGATGTTCTCGCTGAAGTTCTTCGAGGTGACCGTCAGCGAGGCGCCCTTGAGCGGTTCGCCCTGACCGACCGAGCCCGGCCGTACGTCGTCCGCCATCGGGGAGCCGCTCTTGAGCCCGCAGCCACCCAGCGCGGCCGCACCCAGCAGTGCGGCCGCCGCCCCCGCGGCCCCCCGTGCACGCAAGGTACGCATCTACGCCTCCAGGCCGCGCGGGGTCAGGGCCGTCTCGGCCAGCCAGGCAAGCCAGTCCACGAACAGGGCCAGCAGCACCGTCAGTACCGAGCCCACCACCAGGACCGGCATCCGCTGCGTCTGGATCCCCGAGGTGATCAGGTCGCCCAGGCCGCCGCCGCCGCCGAAGGTGGCCAGCGTGGCGGTGCCCACGTTGAGGACCAGGGCCGTCCGGACGCCCGCCAGGATCAGCGGGACGGCCAGCGGCAGCTCCACCCTCGTCAGCGTGCCCGCCGAGGACATGCCGATCCCGCGCGCCGCCTCCACGAGCTGCGGGTCGATCGCCCGCAGGCCCGCCACCGTGTTCGACAGCACCGGCAGTACCGCGTAGGCGACCATGCCGATGATCGCGGTGGACGGGCCGATGCCGAGCCAGATCACGAGCAGGGCCAGCAGGCCGATGGCCGGGGTGGCCTGGCCGATGTTGGCGAGCGCGGTGACCGGCGGGGCGGCCCTGCGCATGCCCCTGCGGGTGAGCGCGATGCCCAGCGGGATCGCGATCACGAGCACCCAGAAGGTGGAGACCGCGGTGAGCTGGATGTGCTGCCACAGGCGCAGCCGCACGTTGCCGCCGCCGAGGGAGTTCTTCTCGATGGGGTCGAGGGTCAGCGAGTCGACCCACAGGTACAGGGCCAGCAGCACCAACGCCAGGGCGACCGGCGGGACCACCAGCATGCGCCAGGTGATCCGGCGGGCCGGGGCCTTCCGCGCGGGCGCCGCCTCCTCGCCGGGCGGCTGCTCGTCGTGCGGGCCGGGGTCGCTGAACGCCCGGCCCCGGACCTCGTGCTCGCCGGGCGGGCGCTCCTCGCGCGGTCGCCGCGGGGACCGCCCCCGGGAGGGCATCGGTGGCACCGTCATGAGCCGCCCGCACCGCCCTCCAGCTCCTGTTCGGTCCGGTGGTGGCGCAGTTCCTCCAGGTCGTGCTGGTGCTCGGCGGCCGCGAGCCGGTCCGCCTCCAGCATCTCGTGCACCGAGTTCATCAGGGTCTCCATGTCCACCACGCCGATGTACTCGCCCCGCCGGCCGGTCACCGCGACCCGGCCGCCGCTGTCGGTGAGGACCGCCTCCAAGGCGTCGTGCAGGGTGGCGTCCCGGGTGACGGTGTCGTGCACCAGCTGCCCGGCCCGGGCCAGGGACCCCTTGGCGCGCATGAGGTCGCCGCGGCGCAGCCACTTGTACGGGCGCCCGCGGCGGTCGAGCATCAGCAGTTCGTTGCCCGCGCCGCCGCGCAGGGTGTTGAAGATCTGCTGGAGCGGATCGTCGACGGAGACGGTGGGGAAGTCGGCGATCCCCACGTCCCTCACCCGTGTCAGGTTGAGCCGTTTGAGGGCCGCGCCGGCGCCGACGAAACCGGAGACGAAGTCGTCGGTGGGGTTGGTGAGGATGGCCTCGGGGGTGTCGAACTGGGCGATGTGCGAGCGCTCGCGCAGTACCGCGATGCGGTCGCCGAGTTTGATCGCCTCGTCGAAGTCGTGGGTGACGAAGACGATGGTCTTGTGCAGTTCGTGCTGGAGCCGGATCAGCTCGTCCTGGAGGTGGTCGCGGGTGATCGGGTCCACCGCGCCGAACGGCTCGTCCATCAGCAGCACGGGCGGGTCGGCGGCCAGGGCCCGCGCCACGCCCACGCGCTGCTGCTGCCCGCCGGAGAGCTGGCGCGGATAGCGGCCGTGGAACTCGCGCGGGTCCAGTCCGACCAGGTCGAGCATCTCCTCGACCCGGTCATCGACCTTCGACTTCGACCAGCCCGTCATCCTGGGGACGAGGGCGATGTTCTCGGCGACGGTCATGTGCGGGAAGAGCCCGGACGACTGGATCGCGTACCCGATCCTGCGGCGCAGCTTGACCGGGTCCATGTCGGTGACGTCCTCGTCGCCGATGCGGATCCGGCCGGAGGTGGGCTCGATCAGCCGGTTGATCATCTTGAGGGTGGTGGACTTCCCGCAGCCCGAGGGGCCGACGAAGACGACGGTCTCGCCGGCCCTGATGTCCATGGAGACGTCGTCGACGGAGGGGTTGGGGTTGCCGGGGTAGCGCTTGGTGAGGTTCTCCAGCCGGATGGCGGCGCCGGACGCGGCGCTGCCCCGCGGTCCGGCGCCGCCCCCCGCTCCGTTGGGCTCAGACACGGATCCCCCTCGGGATGGTCAGACGGCCGAGCAGGACGTACGCGGCGTCGAAGAGCAGGGCCAGGACGACGATGCCCAGCGTCCCGGCCAGGACCTGGTTGAGGGCGTTGGCGCTGCCCAGCGAGGCGATCCCCCGGAAGATCTCGTTGCCGAGGCCCGGCCCCGAGGCGTACGCGGCGATGGCCGCGATGCCCATGAGCATCTGCGTGGACACCCGGATGCCGGTCAGGATCGGCGGCCAGGCGAGCGGCAGCTCCACCTTCAGCAGCCGGGCGGCCCGGGACATCCCGATGCCCGTCGCCGCGTCGACCAGGGCCGGGTCCACGCCGCGCAGGCCCACGACGGAGTTCCGTACGACGGGCAGCAGCCCGTACAGGGTCAGTGAGATCACGGTCGGCGCGACACCGAGGCCCACCAGTGGGATCAGCAGGCCGATCAGGGCCAGGGAGGGGATGGTCAGCATCGTGGCGGTGGTGGTGACGGCGAGGTTGCCGCCCCAGCGGCTGCGGTAGGTGGCCACGCCGATGGCGATGCCGAGCAGGGTCGCGATCACCATGCACTGGAAGACGGCGCTGGCGTGCTGGTAGGCGTCGGTGAGGAGCTGCTCGCGCGCGTAGGACAGGTAGGCCCAGAAACTCACGCCGTGTCACCCCGTCCCGTACGCCGTGCCCGGCGGTGGCCGCCTAGTGCCGTGGCCGCAAAGGTTCACCGGGCGGCCACGGCACTAGCGGTCGTCGTCCTCGGCCGCCTGTTCGACCAAGGGGATGATCCGCAAGGGCACGGGATTTTCCATGACAATAGCTGTCGAAGCGCGAACAATGCCATCAAAGCCGACAACTCGGTCGATCACCCGTTGGAGATCGGCGTTGGACCGCGCCACCAGCCGGCACAGCATGTCCCCGTGGCCGGTGGTGGTGTGCAGCTCCAGCACCTCCGGCACGCTGTTCAAGTGCGCCCGTACGTCGGTCCCTTGGCCCTGTTTGATCTCCAAGGTGGCGAAGGCGGTCACCGGGTATCCGAGAGCCGCCGGATCGACCTGCGGGCCGAAGCCGCGGATGACTCCGTTCGACTGAAGCCGGTCGAGCCGGGCCTGCACGGTCCCGCGCGCCACGCCGAGCCGGCGCGAGGCCTCCAGTACCCCGATCCGCGGCTCGCGTGCCAGCAGGACGATGAGCCGCCCGTCGAGATCGTCGATGCCCATGGATTCCTCCGTCGTGGTGAGGGTCGCGCCGCGGGTGGTCATAGTGCACAGATGTTTCAGCAATCTGCCGAGTGTTCTGGTCAGTATGTACAGCAGATTTGGAAACTATTGCGCAGCTTGTGGATCGGCGGGACTCTGCGCTCATGACTGAGACCCTCGACACCACCCCCCGCACCGCGCGTGAGGCCGACCCCTTCCCGGTCAAGGGAATGGACGCGGTCGTCTTCGCCGTCGGCAATGCCAAGCAGGCCGCGCACTACTACTCGACCGCCTTCGGCATGAAGCTCGTCGCCTACTCCGGACCGGAGAACGGCACGCGCGAGACGGCCAGCTACGTCCTGACCAACGGCGGCGCCCGCTTCGTGCTGACCTCGGTCATCAAGGCCACGACCGACCGCGGCCGCTTCCTCGCCGAGCACGTCGCCGAGCACGGCGACGGCGTGGTCGACCTCGCCATCGAGGTCCCGGACGTGCGCGCCGCGTACGCCTACGCCGTCGAGCACGGCGCCCGCGGCCTCGACGAGCCGTACGAGGTCAAGGACGAGCACGGCACGGTGGTGCTCGCCGCCATCGCGACGTACGGCCAGACCCGCCACACGCTGGTGCAGCGCGGCGACTACACCGGCCCGTACCTGCCCGGCTTCGTCGCCGTGGAGCCGATGGTCGAGCCCCCGGCCAAGCGCACCTTCCAGGCCATCGACCACTGCGTGGGCAACGTCGAGCTCGGCCGCATGAACGAGTGGGTCGCGTTCTACAACAAGGTCATGGGCTTCACGAACATGAAGGAGTTCGTGGGCGACGACATCGCGACCGAGTACTCGGCGCTGATGTCGAAGGTGGTCGCGGACGGCACCCTGAAGGTGAAGTTCCCCATCAACGAGCCGGCGATCGCGAAGAAGAAGTCGCAGATCGACGAGTACCTGGAGTTCTACGGCGGTGCGGGCGTCCAGCACATCGCCCTCGCCACGAACGACATCGTCGCGACCGTGCGGTCCATGAGGGCGGCGGGCGTCACCTTCCTGGACACCCCGGACTCGTACTACGACACGCTCGGCGAGTGGGCCGGCGAGACCCGCGTGCCGGTGGAGACCCTGCGCGAGCTGAAGATCCTCGTCGACCGCGACGAGGACGGCTACCTGCTGCAGATCTTCACGAAGCCGGTGCAGGACCGGCCGACGGTCTTCTTCGAGATGATCGAGCGGCACGGGTCGATGGGCTTCGGCAAGGGCAACTTCAAGGCCCTGTTCGAGGCGATCGAGCGGGAGCAGGAGAAGCGCGGCAACCTCTAGCCGCCACTGCCGCCGCCGGCCGCCACCGCCGCTGCCCGGCCCCCGCTGTGACCGTCCGGCGGGGGCCGGGCCCTGTCGGCGGCGCGGTGCCGCTGCCCGCCGGAGGGGTGCGGGCAGCGGGAGCGCACCCGCCGGCGGCCGGGGCACGGGTCCGGGCGGAGACCGCCGGGCCCCGGGGTCAGCGCGCCGACGGCGCGGGGGCGGGAGGGGCGGGCTTCGCCGCGCGCGGAGCGGTGGACGGGGCCGGCTTCCCCGCGGGCTTCGCCGCGCGCGGGGCCTTCGCGGGGGCGGGCTTCGCCGCCGGCTTCGCCGCCGGGCGCGGCTTCGGGAGTTCCGGCTCCACCCACGGAGTGGCCGGCTGGACGTGCTCCGGGCCCCCCGGCGGCGGCTGGCCGATCCCCGCCAGGACCTCCTTCGCCCGCGGGCCCCGCAGCGGCGAGAAGTGGGGGTTCGTCCGCAGCGCCTCCTGGAGGTGGCGCCGGGTGGCCGCCTCGTCGCCCAGCGCCCGCTCGATCATCGCCCGGTGGTAGGCGAAGTCCGCGCTCCGCAGCCCCTGTTCCGTGGCCTTCTTCGCGTACTCCAGCGCGCTCGTGTCGTCGCCCGACTTGTGCAGGGCCCATCCCAGCGCGTCCGCCACCTGCACGCTCCTGTGCCGCGACCACTCCTTGCGCAGGCGCCGCACCGCCGCCGCCGGATCCCCGTGGTCCGCCTCGTACAGGCCCAGCAGCACGTGGTCGTCCCCGCCCCGCGACCCGCTCCCGCCCCCCGCGGCCAGCGCGCCGAGGACGTCGTACGGAGTACGCGCCTCCTCCTCGCGCCCCAGCGACTCCAGCAGTTCGCCCAGCTCAAGCGCCAGCCTCGGCACCGGCGTCCGGCCCAGGGCCAGCCGGTAGTCCCGCACCGCCTCGCCGCTCCGGCCCAGCGCGGCCAGCGCCCGGGCCCGGCCGCCCAGGGCCTCGGCCTGCCCCGGATCGGCGCGCAGCGCCCCCTCGTACTGCCGCAGCGCCTCCGCCGCGTCGCCCCGCTCCCAGGACAGCTCGCCGAGCCGGTACAGCGCGTACGCCTTCTCCGCCGGGGACTTCGCCGCTCCCGCCGCGTGCTCCATCGCCACCACCGCGTCCTCGCGCCAGCCCCGGTCCCGGTATACCTGCGAGGCCCTGGTGTACGCCGCCAGGCCCGGTCTCAGCTCCAGCAGCCGCTCCATGGCCCCCTGCGCGCCCTTGTAGTCGCCCAGGCCCGTGTACGCGTCCACCAGCACCGGGTACGCCGTCCACCGCCGCGGCGCCTGGGCCCGTACGAGCTCGCCCCACCGCTTGCCGGTACCGAAGTCCCGCCGGGCGTTGGCCAGGGCGCCCATCCCCGTCATCGCGTCGAAGTTGCCCTTCTCGACCGGGCGCACCTCCAGCGAGCGCTTCAGCGCCTTCTCGGCCCGCGGGTACCAGGCGGGGTCCGCGGTCCGGCGCGCCTGCTCCAGGCAGGCCGAGCCGAGGACCGCCCACGAGGCGTCGTCGTCCGGATGCGCGGCCACCCACTTCTCGCGGTCCGCGACCAGCGCCGCCAGGTCCACCGCCGCCGCGGGCGCGCCCATCCCGACCGCCGACGCGGCCCGTTCGCTCGGCCCCGGCGGGCGGGCGTCGTCCCCGGCCCGCACCGGCCGGATCAGCAGGGCCCCCGCGATCAGGACCACCGCCACCGCGGCGGCCACGAGCGTCTTGCGGCCGGTGAAGGTCACGGGCGGCGCCGGCTGCTGCGATTCCTCGTCGAAACGGTCCATGGGCTCACTGTGCGTCAATATGAAGAGTTCGCCGAGGTGTCCGAAGACGAGCGCGGCCGTGTTCACACCGATGGCCCCGGGTGCCAGGGTGGGCCCATGGATGATGACCGCTCCGCCCAGCTCGCCGCCCGCCTGCGGGAAGGGATGCCGGCCGAGGCCGTCCTGACCGACCCCCAGGTCACCTCCGCGTACGCCACCGACATGGCGAGCTTCTGTGCCGCGGGCACCCCGGCCGCCGTCGTCCTGCCCCGGACCGTCGAGCAGGTGCAGCACGTCCTGCGCACCGCCACCGCGCTGCGGGTCCCCGTGGTCCCGCAGGGTGCCCGCACCGGACTGTCGGGCGCCGCCAACGCCTCCGACGGCTGCGTGGTCCTCTCCCTGGTGAAGATGGACCGCATCCTGGAGATCAGCACCGTCGACCGCATCGCCGTGGTCGAACCGGGCGTGGTGAACGCCGTCGTCTCCCGGGCCGTCGCCGCACAGGGCCTGTACTACCCGCCGGACCCCTCCAGCTGGGAGCAGTGCACGATCGGCGGCAACATCGGCACCGCCTCCGGCGGGCTGTGCTGCGTCAAGTACGGGGTCACCGCCGAGTACGTCCTCGGCCTCGACGTGGTCCTGGCCGACGGACGGCTGCTGCGTACGGGCCGGCGCACCGCCAAGGGGGTCGCCGGATACGACCTCACTCGGCTCTTCGTCGGCTCCGAGGGCAGCCTCGGAGTCGTGGTGCGGGCCGTGCTGGCCCTGCGGCCGGCCCCGCCCCGGCAGCTCGTACTGGCGGCCGAGTTCCCGTCGGCCGCGGCCGCATGCGACGCCGTCTGCGCCGTCATGGAGGCCGGACTGACGCCCTCGCTGCTGGAGCTGATGGACCGTACGACGGTGCGGGCCGTCAACGCGCTGGGCAGGATGGGCCTGCCCGAGACCACCGAGGCCCTGCTGCTCGCGGCCTTCGACACCCCGCACGCCGCCGAGGACCTCGCGGCCGTGGGCGGGCTGTGCACCGCCGCCGGGGCAACCGCCGTGGTGCCCGCCGAGGACGAGGCCGAGTCCGAACTGCTGCTCCGGGCCCGCCGGATGTCGCTGACGGCGCTGGAGGCGCTGCGTCCCGCCACGATGATCGACGACGTGTGCGTACCGCGCTCGCGGCTCGCCGAGATGCTGGCCGGGACGGCTGCCGTCGCCCGCGCGTACGACCTGCTCATCGGGGTCTGCGCGCACGCCGGCGACGGCAACACGCACCCGGTCGTCTGCTTCGACCCGGCCGACGAGGACGAGACGCGGCGGGCCCGCGAGTCCTTCGACAAGATCATGGAGCTGGGTCTGGAGCTCGGCGGGACGATCACCGGGGAGCACGGGGTCGGCGTGCTCAAGAAGGAGTGGCTGGCCCGCGAACTCGGCCCGGTGGGACTGGAGATGCAACGCGCGGTCAAGCACGCCTTCGACCCGCTGGGGCTCCTCAACCCGGGCAAGCTGTTCTGACCGCGGGCGCGCCGGGGGTGCCTCACAGGTCCCCGTCCGCCGACTCGTCCGAGGGCCACGGGTCGCGCATCCAGAGCTCGTCGGCCGGGGTGGGGGCGAGCAGCTCGGCCAGCGCGGCGTCCAGGCCCAGCCGTTCGGCCTCGGTCCCCGGCGGGACGATCCGCAGAGTGCGCTCCACCCAGGCCGACACGGCGGCGGCGGGTGCCTCCAGCAGGGCGTCGCCGTCGGGGGAGCTGAGCGCCACGCACAGTACGGCCCGGCCCTCGACCTTCGTGGGCCAGATCCGCACGTCGCCGTGGCCGCAGGGGCGGAACACCCCCTCGACCAGGAGCTCGCGCGCGAAGGTCCAGTTGACCGGGGTGCTGGAGCCGGTGTGGAAGGTGATGTGGACGGCGTACGGGTCGTCCGTGCGGTAGAGCAGCCGGGCGGGGACGGGCACGGAGCGCTCGGGGGACAGGACCAGCCTGAGTTCCAGCTCGCGTTCGACGGCGGGGTGGTGCATGACGGCCTCACTTCGGTGCGCTGCGTGCGCTCGGCATCGCTTCGGTGTGCGGGGCCGGATCGCGCCCCGCACCCGGGGAGAGCCCCGATGTGCCCGGGTATGACGCGACTTCGCGGACCGGACCGGAGATTGGCCGAAATCTTTGGGATGGCTGGAAATCGATGGTTCGTGCGGCGGGTCGCCCGGGAGGCCGGACAGGGGTTCGCCGATCGAGTGCGTGACCTTTCGGGCGCCGTGTCGTTGATCGGATGACAGTACTGATGGTGAGGAGGGGGAGCGCCACCCCGCGGCGATGGGAACACATCCTCGAACCGGACACGGCGTGCGTCCGGCGGGGGTTCGGGGGCCGATCGGGGACGCTGGGAGTCTCCCGTTACCGGACCTGTCGCGGTGCGGTTCTTGGCTATGGTCCTCCCCTGCACAAGCCTCAAGCCACGATCGGAGTTGAGGACATTGACGGCCTCCCCTGGTGACGGCGAGCACGCGGCCCGCGAGGGCTACTACCCCGATCCGTCCATCCCCGGCTACGTCCGGTACTGGAACGGCGTGTCCTGGGTCCCCGGTACGAGCCGTCCCGCCGCGAGCCCGGCCGCCAGTCCCGCCGCGAGCCCGGCCGCCAGTCCCGCCGCCGGCCCGGCCGCCGCGAGCCCCGCCCCCGCCGCGGGCCCGGCCCCCGTGGTGCCCGTCACACGCGTCGCCCCCGTCACCCGAGTCGCGGCCTTCCCTCCCGAAACCCCCGTCACGCCGGCCGTGCCCTTCGACGCGACCGGCCCGGTGTTCCTGGACGAGACCTCCATGACCGAGTCGCTGCCCGAGTCGGCGGCGCCCGTCGTGTGGCAGGCCGACCCCCTGCACCAGGCCGGCTTCGGCGGACCGCGCGACCACCGCGTCTCCTGGGGCAGCCCGGCGGAGCAGGCCGAGGCGCCCGGCGCCGGGATCTCCCTCGCCCGTACGGCGGCGGCCGCGGCGGCCCCCGCCCCGGCGGCCCCCGCCCCGGCCCCCGTACGGGCCGCTCCCGAGGCTCCCGCCCCCGTACAGCGGTTCCCGGCGCAGCCGGTCGAGGGGATCCTCTCGGCGCGCTCCCCGGCGGCCCAGTACCCGGTGGCGGACGCGCCGTGCGCCCCCGCCGCCGCGTGGCCCGAGGCCCCCGGCCGCGGGGGTCCCGGTTCCGGCCTCACGACCTCCTGGCCCGCGCAGGCGCCCGCGCCCGCCCGGGAGTCCGCGCCGGCGCCCGCGCCCGCCCGGGAGTC